>JBFLZA010000407.1:0-8499 GCA_040756535.1 Cyanobacteriota bacterium | reverse complement strand
GTTCCTTGTTCAGTGCGATGCACGGTTCTCTGGTAACTTCTTCTCTGGTGCGTGAAACCACCGAAACCGAATCCCAAAACTACGGTTACAAGTTCGGACAAGAAGAAGAAACCTACAACATCGTTGCTGCTCACGGTTACTTCGGTCGTTTGATTTTCCAATACGCCAGCTTCAACAACAGCCGCAGCTTGCACTTCTTCCTCGCTGCATGGCCTGTGGTTGGTATCTGGTTCACGGCACTGGGCATCAGCACCATGGCGTTCAACCTCAACGGGTTCAACTTCAACCAGTCTCTCATCGACTCACAAGGTCGTGTGATTGGTACCTGGGCTGACGTACTCAACCGCGCTAACTTGGGATTTGAAGTGATGCACGAGCGCAATGCTCACAACTTCCCCCTCGACTTGGCTGCTGGTGAAGCCGCTCCGGTCGCTCTAACCGCTCCAGTTATCAATGGCTAAGATTTAGCCTCGAATTCAATCAAAAGCGTCTCCTAATGGGGGCGCTTTTTTGTTTGTTTCATCCAATACCCGTTCCTACAAAGGTTTTCAACTTAGATGCATTCTAAACAGCGTTTCCGCCCCCGTCATTGTTGAAGTAGACGAACACGCTGCGGCCTTGGTCAGACCACTGGGAAGCAACTTAAAGTCCCTATATATTCATTCCTAGAGAACGTAGCTAGTTGCCTAGTTAAGGCTAATCAATTAGGGCTTTGACGCTCCCACGCTTGAAAGACGTGGGATTCTTGGTTCATCCAGCAAGCCGTAAACCTTCGTATCCCTATTCCCAACGCTGTTGGTACACGGGCAATACATAAGAAGCCCGCTCTGTACTCGTAGAGTCAGAGCAGGGTTATTGACAGCAACACTTGTTAATTGTGGGGTGGGCAGTGCCCACCCAAACTATCCTTGATGAGTTTTAACTGGCTTTAGGCTGTAATTCCCTGGATTGAATGAATTGATCGATACGTATTTTGCCGTAGTCTAATGCCTCATCAAGTGTGGAAAAACAGAAAGGCTCACGGTACAGTTTCCCATCCGGGTCAGTGTAGTCAACTGCAACATAGTTTCCTTCTTTTTTCGGAAGCAAATTCCATTGTTTGTAATTCATTGCCCTAACCTCCACTAAATCTGTAACGGTTTACGAGGTGGGTCATGCAAATGTGACTCACTGCAACGATGGTTACAGTGACCTTTGCTTAGGAGACCCCAAGGACTACGGCTTGAAAAAGCTTGTGCCTACGGTACTCCTCCCATTGCCGACGGAGTTAGCTGACGGGCTAAGACTGGAAGGTGTCTCTCTCTTTAATGAGATTCGCCCCAATAATTGGTTCCTCCGCTCCTATCTGGTGTTTGACTACTGAAAGGAATACCACTTTGCCAGACAGGATTAGGCTACCCACATGAGAAATTATGTATAAGAATAGAGCGTTTCAGGGTTTTTGTCAAGCTGACAACATTTTGAGTTACCACCTCTACCAAAGAGAAAGCAAAGAGTGAAAGTTAATATAATTGTGTTAAAAACTTAGGCGTAAATGTTTTCCTTGAAAATCTTTCTGCTAATAGCCTTTTAACCATAAAAAACACTCCTTCAGGAGTGTAAAGATGGAACCAATAGACTTTCTGCTATTAATCTTGCTAATCAATTAAAAAAAGCTGCATTTGACACAGTACCAAGAACCGCTATCATCATTGCAATAGTAGCATCCATCCCACCAGATACAAGTCTTGTAGGCAGATATAATACGTTCAGAATTCAACAGGGCTGCAACTTCATCTTTTCTATCGGCTGAAAGTCGAGATGCTTCTTGTTCCAGGGTCTTTTGAAGCATCCTAGAAACAGGCTTCAACTGATTCAGATACGCTACCATCAAAACCTCTTAAATCACTAACTACAACTTTTCCTAGAATGCTCTCAATTCCAGAAAATGAAAAAATGGGACAAAAATTCGCATTGTGAAATTGTTATTTCAACTCTACCAGGTTTCCTCCACAATTTTCTCCGCTTGCAATGTTTCTTTGGTAATTGAAACGTTTCTTTGGAATTGGCACAAGGCAAGTATCATACCTGCCTCCCTCAATTCTGTACAACTTGTCATGCTGAGCGAAGCGAAGCATCTCTTATACCAAGTAGGATTCAGCCGTCAGCTCTCCAATGACATCGTTGCACCCAAAAAAATATCCGCTCAGAGTAGTTGCCTACATTGAGAGCGGATATTCAGTGTATTTAGAACAGTGTCAGGAGACAGATTGGATGAATCTTATCGAGCGCCTTGGAGCAATAACTCTCGTTGCTGACTCGGCAATACCTTCACTTGACCATTCTCATCGACATCAACAACTGCCGCGTCTCCGTCGTTAACCTCACCCGATAACATCGCTTCAGCCAAGCTATCTTCAAGGAGGCGCATGATAGCTCTCCGTAACGGTCGAGCACCATAGCTGGGGTCGTAACCTTCTTCCACCAAGCGGTCTTTGAACCGTTCTGTGACTTCTAGGGTAATACCTTGGTCAATCAGGCGTGTGGAGATTTCCCGCAGCATGATGTCAGCGATTTGTTTCACCTCGTCCCTCGTCAACTGACGGAAGACGATAATCTCATCCAAGCGATTGAGAAATTCAGGACGGAAGTAAGCTTTGAGGTCTTCATTGACCTTATCCCGGATACGGTTGTATCGAGACTCAGCTTCATTGCCGGAGTATTCAAAGCCGAAACCACTACCACCTTTTTCAATCACCTTAGAACCGATGTTCGAGGTCATGATAATCAGGGTGTTCTTGAAGTCTACTGTGCGACCTTGAGCATCCGTCAAGTGACCGTCATCCAACAGTTGCAACATCATGTTGAAGACATCAGGGTGAGCTTTTTCGATTTCATCGAATAGCACTACCGTGTAAGGCTTGCGTCGAACCGCTTCCGTGAGTTGACCGCCTTCATCATACCCAACATATCCCGGAGGCGAACCAATGAGCTTGGAGACGGTGTGAGATTCCATGAACTCAGACATATCTAACCGAATCATCGCTTCTTCCGAACCGAAGAAGTAGGCAGCCAATGTCTTTGCAAGTTCAGTCTTGCCAACCCCAGTTGGGCCGGAGAAGATAAAGCTAGCAATCGGTCGATTGGGGTTCTTTAACCCAACTCTGGCTCGACGCAGGGAACGGGAGACGGCAGTAACCGCTTCCTCTTGACCGATAAGTCGCTCGTGCAGGGTGTCTTCCAAGTGCAACAGCATCGCGGATTCGGATTCTGTGAGCTTGTTGACCGGTATACCCGTCCACGAGGCGACGATGTGGGCGATGTCTTCCTCTTCAACGATGGGAGTGATAGAATGCGATCGCTTCTCGTCGGTGGCAATCATCGCATCGAGTTGAGCTTCCAGTTCTAATTCGCGATCGCGTAATTCTCCCGCTTTATCAAAATTCTGAACTCTAACCGCTTCGTTCTTTTCTTGAGTCACTTGACGCAGTTGGCGTTTGAGATCTTTGAGTTCAGGAGACGCTTGAGCATATCTCAAATGCAGACGACTTCCTGCTTCATCAATGAGGTCAATCGCTTTATCTGGCAAGAAACGGTCTTGGATGTAACGCTCAGAAAGCTTAGCGGCTGCTTCTAACGCTGCATCAGCAATTTGCACCTTATGAAACTGCTCGTAAGTATCGCGTAGACCGTACAGAATCTCAATCGTCTCTTCCACCGAGGGTTCTCCCACCTTCACCGGCTGGAAGCGACGTTCTAAAGCCGCATCCCGTTCGATGTGCTTGCGGTACTCATTGAGCGTCGTTGCTCCCAAGCACTGCATTTCTCCTCGTGCCAAAGCGGGTTTGAGGATATTGGCAGCATCCATGCCACCTTCGACTGCACCTGCACCGACTAAGGTATGGATTTCGTCAATCACTAAGATAATATTCCCCGATTGACGAACTTCCTGCATAATTTGCTTGAGGCGTTCCTCAAAGTCCCCTCTATAGCGAGTGCCTGCTAGTAGCAAGCCCATATCGAGAGTAATCACCTGCTTGCCTTCCAACAATTCAGGGATATTGTTATCCACAATACGTTGGGCAAGGCCTTCTGCGATCGCGGTTTTCCCAACCCCAGGTTCTCCAATCAACACAGGGTTATTCTTCGTCCGACGACCCAAAATCTGAATGACACGTTCAATTTCTTTGACTCGGCCCACCACTGGGTCAAGTTTACCTTCGGCTGCTAGTTGAGTGAGATTCGTACCAAATTCTTCTAGTTTTGCTCTCGAAGTACTGTCCGCCATGGCAGCGCTTCGTCCTTTAGTGGTAGTGGCAGCAGTAACTTCTCCCACCGCACGAATTACGGCATTGCGAACGTCATCCAAGTCAATCTTGAGGTTTTCGATGACCTTAGCCGCCACACCCTCTGTGTCATAGGTAATCGCTAACAACAAATGTTCTGTACCAATGTAGCTATGTCCGAGTTGGCGAGCCTCTTTAAAGGATTGCTCGAACAGGCGCTTAACTTTTGGGGTAAAGGGAAGTTCACCAGGAACAGCACGCGCTCCTCGACCGATAATATTTTCTACCTCGTACCGCGCTTTTTCGAGGGTAATGCCAAAATGTTTCAGTACAACTGCTGCTAAACCTGTACCTTCACCAATCAACCCCAAGAGAATCTGCTCGGTTCCCACGAGGTTGTGCCCCAGGCGACGTGCCTCTTCCTGGGCGAGCATAATGGCTTTGATGGCTCTATCAGTAAATCGTTCAAACATGGGGGTTTACCTCACCGAGCGTTTAATCAATGGGCGAATGTCAATCACCCCTGTATAAAGTTTTATGTACTTGCTTCCTACAATGTATCTCTCTCAAGTTGACTTGCTCAGTGGGCAGAACCGTAATTAAGAGGGGTAGTTGCCGCCTAGGGGGGAGGGGAAAGGGGGAAAGTGAGCTTTCGGTCGGTCGCTTGCATTAGCTGCTCGTCTGATGTAGATGGGTGCATCTCTTGCGTTGCACAGATAGTTTTGAGAAGAGACGAGCCAGACAAGGGAAGGGGAATAGTACTGAGAAAGAAAAATATATTTGTAAAAATGGGATGCTCCCGACGTAAATATTCTATTCTGGAAAAAAACGACTGCATTTGATTGTTTCAGTAGGAGAACACCATCAGATTGGGGGATGAAAGAATGCAGCGAAGGAAGCGAGTTAGAAATCCAAAATAAATTTTAGAGATTCAGCAACACTAAGACTTCAAATCTTTACCGACTCTATATATTTGATTAATTTACCTAATGCTAGAATAGCGCTTTTTTAGCATTAGGTTTTTATTTAAAGAAAGATATAAAAGAATATCTACAAAATTACCTGACGATTGAACTAAATCATTCTAGAGACTGAAACGTTTAAAAAGTAGTTCGCCTAAATTAGCAGTTAGTACCAAAGACTAAAACCCTTGGAAAATAGGAAACCGACACTAATGCCCAAAACACTTCGAGTCTTGTACGCTGCTGGTCCTGGGGATGTAATTGGAACCTATCGCCACTGGGCTGAAGGAAACGATGATCCCTCACAGGTTTCAATCACCTATTCCGCTCAGTTCTACGAAGTGTGTCGTGCGTTGGATGCACAAGCCTACGTCATCTCTTCCAATAGAGAGAGGAATTTATTACGCGATGGTCAATTCACCATCGAGCATCGCCCTAACCCGTTGGGTTCTGCCTCCGGAATTTTTTATCACTTGGGGATGGTATGGTACGGGTTGCGTTTGATTGCCTCTGCTATCCGCTTTCGAGCGAATGCGGCGGTAGTGGCTGAAGGGACAACGTATTGGTTTGTCTTATCCTTACTCCCTTTATTGGGAGTATCCGTGATTCCCTCACTACACTGCTTGCTTTGGCGTCAGTATGTGCCTCAAAGTACAACAGAGAAATGGCGTCTGAAACTGGCTCGGAATTTTTTTGCCAAGCACTGTGCTGCTACCTTAGCTGTTTCTGATGATATATCTAAGCAGATAACGCAGCTGACAAAGGGTGAGCATCAACCGATTTTGAGGTCTTTCCCTGCTTACCGGAGAGAACAGTTTGAGCAGATAAGTGAACCGCCGGAGAACTTAACACCCTTTCGAGTCTTATTTGTCGGTCGAGTTGAACCAGAAAAAGGTGTTTTCGATCTCTTAGAAATTGCCAAGCGGTTTGCAGCACAAGGGAGACAGGATATTAGATTCGATTTGTGCGGTGACGGTTCTGCATTAAAGTCCTTGCGTCGCGCTGCCAAGGAAGCTAGGGTGGATTCCTTCTTTTTCTGTCACGGTCATTGCAATAAGCCAGAGATGCGGGAGATGTTTGGGCGATCACATGTTGTCATTGTACCGACACGGACGAGCTTTGCCGAAGGCTTCAACAAGGTTGTTGTAGAAGGCGTTTTAGCGGGGCGTCCTGTCGTCACCTCAGCCGCCTGTCCTAATTTATCGCTTCTAATGCCAGCGATTGTGGAAGTTCCTCCCAATGACGTGACAGCGTATGGGGACGCTCTGCTTAAGTTGTGTAGCGATCGCAAATTTTATCAACAAAAGCGAGCAGCCTGTGTACATTTGCAAGGGCAATTTTACGACCTCTCACGCAGTTGGGGATCGAGGCTCAAAGCAGTCCTTTTGGCAATCCAAGAAGACAAAAAGCTAGATGAGGTATTAGCCTTGCCAACCCATAGAGGACAGTTGCCTTCAGCACAATGGGGTTTTGTACAATCTGAGTAAAGCCACCTGTGTGCCAGTTTGAGGACATGAGGATGACACGAACCAATTTTGAACGCCCTGTTGCGGTTAATATCCCGCCCACGCTAACACTCACCGTTACCCGCGCACAGTTTGTGCAATTAACCTTGGCTAACCGAGACTTACAATTAGAATGAACTGCAACTGGCGAGTTAATGGTGATGCCGCCAACAGGAAGTGACACCGGAAACAGAAACCTAGATATAGAAGGACAACTCTGGTTGTGGAACCGTCAGACTCAACTCGGCAAGGCGTTTAACTCATCTAGTGGCTTTCACCTCCCCAACGGTGCCTTTCGCTCTCCCGATGCTTGTTGGGTGCGTCAAGAGCGATGGAACGCTCTCACAAGAGAACAAGAAAGCAGAGCGATCGGTAAACAAGTCTAGAGGTGAACTTTCCGTGCGATCGCGTGTTGGTTTCGCTCCTGCTTTAGGGGTGGTATCCTACCATTTTAAAAAAACAATTTTTGGTTAAATATACTTCGATCGCATCCTTTCTCCCCAATGCGATCGCATTTTCACTACAATGCTCGCACCCTCTCTCCAAAGCATCGTCCCTTCAGGTAAACAGTAACTCTTCGCCAATCTATAATTAATCGTAAATTCCCAATCCCAAATCAACAATAGGTGTTTTATCAGATCGCCGTAATACCCCATCCTCTGTAGGTTGGGGATATGTCGTAGCGATGGCTATTACGTTCAGTTCTGCCTTGATGTGGAGCGAGTGGAGAAGCATGAGTTCAACAATCGCATGGTCGGTTTAGATATGGGACTGACCCACTTCCTTACTGACAGTGACGGGAACCAAATAGAAAATCCCCGATACCTGAGCAAGAGTGAAAAGGCTCTCAAGCGCATTCAGCGTCGAGTATCGAGGAAGAATAAAGGTTCCCAAAATAGGCGCAAAGCAATTAATCGATTGGGCAGGAAACACCTAAAAGTATCCAGGCAACGTAAAGACTTTGCTGTTAAAACGGCAAGGTGCGTCATCCAGTCGGCAGACTTGGTAGCCATTGAACACTTGAAGGTACGTAACATGGTGAGGAATCGCCACCTAGCTAAATCGATAAGCGATGCGGCATGGAGTAGGTTTCGAGAGTGGCTGGTGTACTTTGGGAAGCTGTACGGCGTTCCCGTCATTGCCATATCACCGCACTACACTTCTCAAAACTGCTCAAATTGCAACCAAGAAGTTAAGAAAGCGCTCAGCATCAGGACTCATGTTTGTCCGCACTGTGGCTATATTGCAGACCGGGATTGGAATGCAGCTCTTAACATCTTGGCTAAAGCACTAAATACCGTGGGGCACACGGGAATTCACGCCTGCGGAGAGAATGACCTCTGCACTGAAAAGGTAACGATTCAGTGTAAGCCAACTCGCAGAAGCAGGAAACCTAAAGAGAAATCTTTGGAATCCCCACCTTCAACGAAGTAAGGTGGGGAGGATGTCAAGAAAAAATGTCCAGATTAACCCCCTGAGAAGAGATCACACTTGTTACAATCTGTGTTAATTTCCCGCTAATCCTACGGGTATAACGGGAGTCTCCAGCGAGAAGAAAGATGACTGACACCGTTCTTGATGTCCGCAACTTGCGAGTGCAATTCCAAACTGATGAAAAGCAGGTCTTGGCCGTTGATGGTATTGACTTTAAGCTACAACGAGGTCAAACCCTAGGAATTGTAGGCGAATCGGGTTCAGGCAAATCGGTTACTTCACTAGCCGTTATGGGTTTGGTGCCAACTCCGGGCAAGGTTACAACTGGAGAAA
>JBFLZA010000406.1:0-8500 GCA_040756535.1 Cyanobacteriota bacterium | reverse complement strand
GACGGGCGAACCCGACGATTTTATTCAAAACCAACAGTTGACGGCTAAGTATCAGTTAGAGCATCGTTTCAGCGAAAACTGGACATTACGCAACGCATTTCAATATTTAAACGAAGATCTCAGTGTCAGTAATTTTGACCCCGATACCCTTGAAGAGAACGACGGCATCTTATCTCGTAACCAAAGAGGCATCGATCAACTCACTCAATCTTATAGCCTACAAACAAATCTAGTCGGTAAGTTTGCGACGGGTTCAGTTGAACACACTCTTCTGTTGGGTGTCGATCTCAGTCGTAGATCCAGAGACTTGGATTTCGCCTCCAATTTGTCTACGTCCGCACCCCTCAATATCTTTGACCCAGTTTACAACTTGGTTCCCAGAGTGAGTTTTAGCGAACTGGATTTGCTGCTCAGCCAAACAACAAAGACAGACAGTTTTGGCGTCTATCTGCAAGATCAGATTACGCTCACGGACAATTTGAAACTGTTGCTAGGTGGACGCTTTGACATCGTAGACCAAAATATAAACAATAATCCGACGGCTTTCGATTCAACCAGTTCTTCATCCACTCAATCTAACAATGCCTTTAGCCCAAGATTTGGTATAGTTTATCAACCGATTGAACCCATTTCACTCTACGCCAGCTATAGCCGCTCGTTTAGACCCAACGAGGAAACTACATTTGGCGGTTCGCTCCTCGAACCCGAACGCGGTACGCAATATGAAGTAGGTGTCAAAGCCGATTTGCTCGACGGCAGACTCTCTACGACTTTATCCTTCTACCAGATCAAAAAGACAAATGTTGCCACGGTCGATATCAACAATCCTGACTTTGTAATTGCCTCAGGTGAGCAAAGGAGTCAAGGTGTTGAACTCGATATCGCAGGGGAAATTCTTCCTAATTGGAAAATTATCGCGTCTTACGCCTACACTGATGCTGAAGTGACACAGGATAATAATATTCCCGTTGGCAATAGATTAAGAAATATTCCCGAACACAGCGCTAGTCTCTGGACGACCTATGAGATTTCACGCGGCAGTTTGCAGGGTTTAGGTTTCGGGATTGGATTTTCTTTTGTTGGAGACAGACAAGGAGATATTGAGAATACCTTCGAGTTGCCCAGTTACTTCCTAACGAATGGCACTATCTATTACCGACGGAGTAATTGGAAGGCAGCTCTCAGCGTGAAAAACCTTTTCGATGTCGGTTATCTTGAGAGTTCGAGTGGCGTTAGAGAAAGAGGGGCTTATCCGGGTGCTCCGTTGACGATTCTAGGTTCAATATCAGTGGAATTTTGAGCGGAGAGCCATGAAATGGTAAATCTTACTGCGTTATGGCAGGCAAAGCGTGCAACTTGGCAGATTAAGAGCAATTCTCGTCCTATCAAACAAGCCATCCTAAGCCGCAGCTGGAGTCGCACGCTCAAGCTATTGATGCTGGGGATTGTCACCATTGTCTCAATTGTTGCCTGTGGAGGTAATGTCACTAATAACACAATAAGCGATCGCACTCATGCAGACCCTCGCTCCCTTTCAGCTCCTACTGATTGCCGAATGGTTAAGCACGAACTCGGTGAAACCAAAATCTGCGGTAAACCCCAGAAGGTGGTTGCTCTAGGTCCATTGACGTTAGATCTGCTATTGTCCCTCAATCAACAGCCAGCCGCTTACGCTGATGTAGATATTGTTCAGAATTTCCATGATGATTACAACAACCCAAGCCAACAAATTCCCTACCTTGGAGATCGGGTGACGAGCCAACCTATCAATGTTGGCATCATGAATGAACCGTCATTGGAGACACTTTACAGACTCAAGCCAGATTTAATCGTCGGTGAAGTCTGGGCAAACGAAGCTCATTACAATTTGCTATCCCAAATCGCACCCACAATCATCGTAGGCAGAGATGGCAAAGGGGAGTGGAAGCAGAGAATCCGAATTGTTGCCGAGGCACTCGGAGATTCTGAAAAAGTACAGCAAGTGATCGAAGTACACGATCGCCAACTTGCTGCTACCCGCGCTCAGCTAGCACCTGTTGTCGCCGCTCATCAGCGCGTGCTGATTATACGCTCTGCTCAACTGAGCCAGACAATCGCTTTATCAAACAGGAATGACTTCGAGGGCGGTTTACTTGAGGAGCTTGGTTTTCAAGTTGTGTCCCTTCCCAAGCAATCGCTTACGGGTGAAAGTCCTGATGCCATTTCAATAGAGGTTCTGCCGCAGTTTGATGCCGACATCATTATTATCCAAGGATCGAGCACAGATCGCGGCAAGGAACTCAAACAGAACATCGATCAACAGGTAAAACAGATTCAACAGCAATGGAACTCAAACGCGATCGCTCAAACCATGCAAGCCAGCAAAGAGGGTCACGTATACTTTGTCACGCTATATCTCTGGCGCGGTTTGCAAGGACCGATTGGGACACAACTCATCCTTGATGAACTCCGTCACTTGTTGCTTGAACACCATTGAGCGCAAATGGGGAATGTCAAATTCCCCATAGTATCAAATCCGGGTTGAGTACTCCCTTTTTAAAAAGGTTGGGGAAGCTGGGGGAGAAAAATCCCTTTCAAGGAAAGGGGGGTTATAAAAGCGGATTTGGTATAAACTATAAACCTTAAAACACCGTTTTCGCCGTGCGTACTTTTACTATCATCTGGCTCGGTCAGATGATTTCAACTATCGGCACCCGGATGACCGTCTTTGCTATCACACTCTGGGCTTGGGAACTCACCGGCTCAGCAACAGCACTAGCCTTGATTGGTTTCTTTTACTTCGCAGCGAGTGTCTCAATCGCTCCGTTTGCTGGGGTAATTGTCGATCGCTCCAACCGCAAGCGGCTGATTATACTCGGCGACACAATTGCTGGGTTGTCTACAGTCGCAATGTTGTTCCTACAGCTTACAGGCAATCTAGAAATCTGGCATATCTACTTAGTAGCCATCCTCAATGGACTTTGCAGTCAAGTTCAAACCTTGGCATACGGCGTCTCCATCCCAATGCTCGTGCCTAAGCAACACTACACTCGTGCTATCAGCATGGGTTCGGTACTCAGTTACGGTTCTGAAATCATCGGCCCCGCTTTAGCTGGTGTTCTTTATTCTCTCATCGGCTTTACGGGGATTTTGCTGATCGACCTAACCAGCTTTCTTGTTGGTATTAGCACAGTCTTTGCCGTACACATCCCACAACCCCTGATAAGTGAGGCAGGCCGTCAAAGCCGTACTGGTATCTTCCCAGAACTTGCCTTCGGCTTCCGCTACATTTTTGCCCGCAAAAGTTTGCTAGCACTCCTGTTATTAGCGTCGTTATTTGGGTTCGCTCACGACATTGGTGATTCACTTTATTCACCGATGATTTTAGCCCGCACCAATAGTAACGCCCAGGTGTTGGCAAGTTTGCAAGCAGCGGCAGGAGTAGGTGGCGTAACTGGAGGACTGCTTTTGAGTGTTTGGGGGGGTCACAAACGTCGGATAAACGGCTTATTGTTGGGAATGACAGGCGCGGGTTTCAGCAAGATTATCTTTGGACTCGCTCAAATCCCGTTAATCTGGATTCCTGCCCAATTTTGCTCATCATTCAATTTTCCTGCAATCTACAGTTCCGAGCGAGCAATTTGGTTGACTAAAGTCGAGCCAGATTTGCAAGGCAAGGTTTTGGCCACCCACACTCTGATATCCGGCTTCTTTCCTGCGGTTGGTCGGTTGATGGCTGGCCCTCTAGCAGATTACATCTTTGAACCCGCAATGAAGCCCGGAGGCAATCTCGCACCAATTTTCGGTGGAATATTCGGCACTAATTCCGGTGCTGGCATGGCACTTTTGTATGTACTCTGTGCTTTGTGTATGTTGAGCGTTGGTCTGGTTGGCTCTGCCTTTCCCTTATTACGCGATGTAGAAGACATCGTGCCCGACCATGATGCCAAGGTAGTATGAGCTTTACGTTCTCAACCCACTTGCAAAAGATAATTTTTTCCCTGACCCTCTTGACAAATCAACTATGAAAACTCCCCTCACCTTTAACCGCTGGGTTACCTGTTCTGAACCTAATCCTCAGGCAACACTGCGATTATTTTGCTTTCACTATGCCGGGGGTGGGGCTGCAATCTTTCGCACTTGGTCGGATAGTTTACCTGGGAGTGTCGAAGTTTGTGCGATCGAACTCCCCGGTCGAGGAACAAGGTTGATGGAGTCTCCATTCACCCACATAGAGCCTCTCGTTCAAAATCTTGCCAGCGCTCTCCTGCCTTATCTTGACAAACCTTTCGCTTTTTTTGGTCACAGCATGGGCGGACTAATTAGCTTTGAACTGACTCGCCTACTCCGCAGAGAGTATAACTTGAGTCCAGTACATCTATTTGTGTCTGGTCACCGGGCTCCTCAAATTCCTGACTCAGATCCACCCATTCATAACTTGCCAGAATCGGCATTTTTAGAAGAACTGCGCCACCTCAACGGCACACCCACAGCAGTTTTAGAGAATGCCGAACTGATGCAACTCTTTCTTCCTACGCTGCGAGCTGATTTCAGCGTCGTTGAAACTTACGCTTACAGGCCAGAACCTCCATTACAATGTCCCATAACTGTTTTTGGAGGTTTACAAGATTTGGAAGCCAGTTGCGATGAATTGGAAGCTTGGCGGGAGCAAACCAATAATTCTTTTGTCCTACAGATGTTTCCTGGCGATCATTTCTTTTTGCAATCAGCTCAACAACTCGTGTTGCAGTCCCTATCTCAAGCACTAGATGTAGCGACCCGCAAATAGAGGCACTCCGACTCGCAAACCACGGAACTTTGATACTGCATTAAAATAATTAGTCAATCGACAACAAAAAAAGGCAAAAGAGATTATTTCTTTCGCCTTCTTTGAACGGGCTAGGAGGGATTCGAACCCCCGACACCGTGGTCCGTAGCCACGTGCTCTAGTCCACTGAGCTACAAGCCCTTGCTTCAGTCGTTTGTCTCGGTTGCTCACCGATTACTAATAGTATCATACCCTACTCAAATGTCGCAAGAAAATTTTTCAAATCAATCTCTGACCCATTTAGACCCTCAAGGGCAAGCCCAGATGGTCGATGTTTCAGCTAAGGTGCAAACTCGGCGTGAAGCTGTGGCTGCTGCCCAAGTGCGGATGCAGGCTACCACATTTGAGAGCATTGAAGCGGGTAATACCCCAAAGGGCGATGTGTTGGGAACGGCAAGAATAGCTGGAATTATGGCAGCTAAGCAAACCTCTCAGCTTATTCCCTTGTGTCATCCCTTGCCCCTGCACAAAGTAGAAGTACAAATCACGCCCGACCCTCAGTTACCGGGATATCAAATTCAAGCATCCGTTACGACTAAAGCCGAAACGGGTGTGGAAATGGAAGCGCTGACAGCGGTTTCTGTTGCTGCCCTCACCCTCTATGACATGGCAAAGGCTTTAGAAAAGTCGATCCAAATTGAATCGATTCGCCTATTGAGTAAGACAGGGGGAAAATCAGGGGATTATCTCCTTCAGGCAGATGTCAGCTAGAGACGTAAAATTAAAACTAACATGGGCGGGTATAGAACCACGCCCCTATACACCTAACTATTGACAGCTATCTATGCCTCCTCGTTGGCCTCGCAAACCCGATCGCAATGACCCTGCCTACCGTCGCCTAGATGACCGGATGAACTTTGCCGTCCATGTGGCAATTTTTGCGGCTTGTAACTCTGGGATTTGGTTTTTCCGCACCTTGTATCATGCCGACTGGCGGTGGACGTACTTGGTAACTGGACTCTGGGCCTTCATTTTGGTGGGACACGCCGTTTATATTTTTGCGATCGCAGATTATTCCCCCCTGTCTGCCAAAGATGCGTCTGCTAAATCTTCCTAAAGTTAAGCACCCCTCCCCTAAGACGCCAGTAGTATTGATGGCAAAGGCATCGACTGAAGTAGAATTCTTTCATTCCTATGGCTAATACAAGTACTACCGAAGCGATTGAAGGTCTCGCCTCTGAAATTGGCAAAAACATCTATATGGATATTGCTAAGTGGCATCTTTATTTATCCGATGCTCACTTGGCAGGGGCTATTGCTGAACGAGTCTATCCCATGCTTGTCAATAACAAATTAGATGAAAACCAAGTCATTCAGATTTTGGAAGATATCTCAGTCCCGTTAGGCGGTGGTAAGCGGCAAGTTCCTTTAATCGATCTGATACCCAGCAACGGCCAGGTAAATCTGATGGATTTGCTAGAAGAGTATCAGCGGAATCTTTAACAATATCCTTGATAAGGAGCAGATTTATTATGGGATGGGATGGGCCAAAAAGCCCATCTTTGATTATGCAAAGTCGAGCGCTCTGGTTGCTTTATTGCTTCTTCTGCCGGATGAGCAACCTAGAAGCGATGCCAAAAATTCAAGTTAAAGTCGTGTAGGGTTGACTAGACTGGAGGTAACAGGTTTATCTGCTGGAGTTCTTTTGTACTGCTCTTAAGAGTGGAAATTCTTGGAAATATGTCAGTCATGGAGCCAGTGGGTAGGCAATATTACCAGACATAATCCATGATTGACGAGCAGTTTAGACAATACATTCAAACGATTTATCAGCAGATAGCGGTTTTGCATCACTATAGGATGCAGTTATCTCTACGGCAACAGGAACAAGTGGCTCGAGTTTTAGAGGAAATTGGTGTTGCTCTGGAAAATCTTCAGCTCATCTATGAGGAGATGCAGACGAGTTTGGAGGCATCAGAAGCCATTGCGGAGGAGCTTCTCCAGCAGAGCGAGCCAGTGGTTGCAGAACGCCATTTCTATTATGACTTGTTTCAATTTGCGCCGGATGCATCCTTGCTGACTGATGCTAATGGATTAATTCTGGAAGCCAACCAAGCGGCTGCTAGGCTGCTGAATGTTCCCCAGAATGTCTTGATTGGTAAACCATTGGCTGTTTTTGTCCCACCGTTAGAGCGTCAAGCATTTCGCTCATACCTGAATCAGCTGTTGCAGGTCGAGCGAGTGCAGGATTGGGAAATTACTCTATGTCCAAGGAATGGTGAGCCGTTCGCTGCTGAGTTGAAAGTTGCGATCGCTCGCGATTCGTCTGGTGACTTTGCGGCATTGCGAATTGGTCTGCATGATATCAGTCAGTACAAGCAGGCGGACGGCTTCCCATTGCAATTACTCGAACAGCAGCAGGACAAGCTTGCTCAAGACACCACACCTGTAACCTCACTGCCACATTCGCTGGATGGATTGCAGGTTCTAATTGTGGATGACGAAGCCGATGTCCGCGAATTTATCAGTGCTGTTCTGGAGTCTCACGGGATTCGCGTCACTGCTGTTGCAACAGGAGCTGAGGCATTGGAAGCACTAGCGCGATTCCGTCCCGATGTCTTGGTTAGTGACATTCGGATGCCTGATGAGAATGGATATAGTCTGATTCGCAAGATCCGGGAACTGGAAGCAGAAAAAGGATGGCACATTCCGGCGGCTGTATTCACCGCCTATGTTGCAGAAGACCGGGAAAAGGCACTTACAGCCGGATTTGAATCGCATCTCCACAAGCTAGCTCAGCCAATGGAGTTGATTGAAATGGTGGCTCGGCTGTCGGGTCGAGCCTGAGTCGGAGATCTCATTTTTTTAAAGGGGAACGGGCAACAGGCAACCCCAGAATAAGGATTTGCGATCGCTCGTCATCGGGTCGAGCTGCACGGCGGTACGATTGAGGTAGTGAGTGAGGGGGAAGGGCATGGCGCAATGTTTACCGTCAAGCTGCCGTTGATGATGTTTGATGAACTGCAAGCTTCGATCCCCCCTAGCCCTGCTTTTTAAGGGGGGAACCGGAGTCAAAGTCCCCCTTTTTAAGGGGGATGCGAGGAGGATCAAAGCCGTGAGAAGCGCTCAACTCAAGAAGCACAATGCTACGACCTTTACCAGAAACAGTCACACTAGACGACGTTGTAATTACGGAGGAGCTATCTCGGCGATCGCTTCGTCCCCCCAACTTACAGGCGGAAAATCAGGCAATGCATACCTTGGCACGGCAGATGGTGAATCAGCCTGAAACAATCATCAGAGGCCTGGTTGACATGGCACTCGATTTGTGCAATGCAGGAACCGCTGGAGTCAGTTTACTTGATGTGACGCCCACTGGTGAACAAGTCTTTCGCTGGGTGGTGTTAGCGGGAGCGTTAAAACAGCACGAAGGCGGCACCACACTTCGTCACTTTAGCCCCTGTGGAACGTGCCTCGATCGCGATTCCCCTCAGCTTTATTCCTATCCGGGTCGGTATTTTACCTATTTTCAGGCGGCTGAAGCACAGATTGTTGAAGGCTTAGTGTTACCGCTGATAGCGAACAATCACCCCCTTGGTACCATCTGGATTATGTCCCACGACGAGCAGCGGCACTTTGATCCGGAAGATGTGCGGATAATGACGAGCTTGGCAGACTTTACCGCCGCCGCCCTCCTTTTGAATCAACGACAAACCAAGGAATTGCTGGCAAAGAATGCTCTACTGGAGGCTG
>JBFLZA010000405.1:0-8501 GCA_040756535.1 Cyanobacteriota bacterium | reverse complement strand
AACAGCCAACACGGATGAGGAAGGCCGCGCCTTACTCAAAGAAATGGGCATGCCTTTCCGGGAGAGCTAACGCTGTAAGTATAGGAAGGAACTAATGGCGGCAAACGACACAATTGCAGATATGCTGACCCGCATTCGTAATGCTTGCATGGTACGGCATCAAACAACAAATATCCCATCAACAAAAATGACGCGCAGTATTGCCAAAGTCCTCAAAGACGAAGGCTTTATTGCTGATTATGAAGAAGTCGGCGAAGGCGTCAAAAAATACTTAGTGGTTTCACTGAAATACAAAGGTAAGAACCGCCAACCCATTATCACAGCCATGAAACGGGTGAGTAAACCGGGTTTGAGAGTTTACAAAAACTGCAAAGAACTACCAAGAGTACTCGGTGGAATTGGCATTGCCATCATCTCCACTTCCAGTGGCATCATGACTGACCGGGAAGCAAGGCGTCAGGGAATTGGCGGCGAAGTACTGTGCTACGTGTGGTAGGAATTCAAAGGCCAAGAGCCAACCATTTAGAATTGTCTTCTAACTTGGAGCATTTGGCATTCTGAATAGAAGATGCTTAAGGAGGATTAAGTCATGTCGCGGATTGGCAAACGCCCTATAGAAGTCCCTGGTAAAGTGACCGTGGCAATTGACGGTCAACAGGTTGCCGTGAAAGGCCCCAAAGGAGAACTGACGCAAGTTCTGCCCGAACAAATCAAAATTGAGCAAGACGGTTCAACACTTTCAGTGTTGCGCCGAGATGAGTCCAGAGCGGCTCGTGAACGTCATGGACTAGCTCGCACCTTGGTTGCCAATATGGTTGAGGGAGTCTCCCAAGGGTTCCAAAAGCGCTTAGAAATTCAGGGAGTCGGTTATCGCGCACAGGTTCAAGGACGCAACCTGATTCTAAACGTTGGTTACAGCAAGCCGGTGGAAATCGTTCCGCCAGACGGGATTCAAGTAGCCGTTGAGAACAACACTAACGTGATTGTTAGTGGAATCAATAAAGAGATTGTGGGTAACACGGCTGCTCGAATTCGCGCTGTCCGTCCACCGGAAGTTTACAAGGGTAAAGGCATTCGTTATGCCGGTGAAATGGTCAGACGTAAAGCGGGTAAAGCAGGTAAGAAGTAAAAATGAAGCTTAGTCGTAAAGAATCGGTTCGACGCAGGCATGGGCGGGTGCGCCGGAAAGTCCAGGGCACCTCTGAGCGGCCAAGATTAGCGGTCTTTCGCTCTAATGAACACATCTATGTACAGGTCATTGACGATGATCAGCAACATACTCTAGCCGCTGCTTCCACTTTAGAACCTACACTAAGGTCGGAACTCAAGTCTGGAGCCACCTGTGAGGCTTCAGCTACCGTCGGTAAGTTAATTGCTCAGCGAGCGATTGAAAAAGGGATCACCAAGGTTGTCTTTGATCGAGGTGGCAATCTCTATCACGGCAGGGTCGCTGCTTTGGCCCAAGCCGCTCGTGAAGCTGGGTTAGACTTTTAGGAAATGCTAAAAAAGTCTAAAAGTGTGAAGGATGAAGGAGAAAAGAAGCTAATTACTAAGCGACTTCACTATATGCGATCGCACTTTAGTAAAAGTCAAACTCTAATTGAGGTCTTTCTTCATACTTCATACTTTTGTAATTGTTTAGGATAAAACTATGGCAACTCGTCGAAAAAGTAACCGTACTAAAGAAAAAGAATCTGCCTGGCAAGAACGAGTGATCCAAATCCGTCGTGTCAGCAAAGTGGTCAAAGGCGGTAAAAAACTCAGCTTCCGAGCGATCGTTGTTGTTGGCAATGAGCGCGGTCAAGTTGGTGTTGGCGTTGGCAAAGCCAGTGATGTCATTGGTGCGGTTCGGAAGGGGGTCGCTGATGGCAAAAAGCAACTCATCGATGTTCCCCTAACCAAGTCAAATTCTATTCCCCATCCATCAAATGGCACAGCCGTTGGAGCCAAAGTGATGATGCGGCCTGCTGCTCCTGGAACGGGTGTAATTGCCGGAGGAGCTGTTCGTACCGTGTTGGAATTGGCTGGAGTACGCAATATCCTAGCCAAGCAGCTCGGCTCTAATAATCCATTAAACAATGCTAGAGCTGCTGTTAACGCTTTAGACGCTCTGCGTACTTTTTCGGAAGTGGCAGAAGAACGGGGCGTTCCTATCGAGCACCTCTACGTTTAGAGAAAGTTGTAAGTTGCAAGGTTCGCTGGTTGCTTTGTTAACAGATTTAAGCATTTATTGTGATGCCTTCAACTTCAACTCTTGAAACGTACAATTTTGTCACTTTCCACTTTTCCTACTCCTTAGGCAAAGAAAGCGTCTCGTTAGATAGCTTGTGAGCTGTTGCTTTTTTCAAAAGCATTACCGCCAACGCCTAGGACAAAAAATTGCCAACCTCTGACTTATCACTAAGTATTTTTCTTATGAGAATCAATGATGCAGTCCCCCAAAAAGGGTCTAAACATCGCCGACGCCGCCTTGGACGAGGCATTTCTGCTGGTCAAGGGGCTAGCTCTGGTAAAGGGATGCGAGGTCAAAAATCAAGATCAGGTAGGAGTACGCGGCCGGGCTTTGAAGGGGGTCAGATGCCGTTGTATCGCCGCATCCCTAAGTTAAAACACTTTACTGTCATCAATCCTAAACATTACACTACGATTAACGTGGGTAAGCTAGCATCACTCCCTGCCAATACAGAGGTGACTTTAGCCTCGTTAATCGAGACAGGAATTGTCACCACCAATGATGGGCCGTTAAAACTTCTCGGCGATGGAGAACTCAACGTGTCCCTGAATGTCAAAGCCGCTGCCTTCACGGCTGGTGCTCGTCAAAAAATTGAGGCGGCTGGTGGGAGCTGTGAAGTCATAGAGGCGTAGAGGCAGGACTTGCTCCTAGCTTGGCGTGCTTGCACACCCCGTATCCTCTAGAGGTAGCCCTTTATGGTCGTTAGTCGAGACAAAGCTCCAACTGCTCAAGAAACCTTTATGCAGATGGCGCAAGCTGCTGGCCTTAGGGGTCGGCTGCTTGTCACTGTTGGGTTGTTAATTTTAGCCCGCTTTGGCGTATTCTTGCCTATACCAGGAATAAATCGGGCAGAATTTGCAAATGCTATCCAAAACAACTCTGTTTTGGGATTTTTGGATATTTTCGCGGGAGGCGGTATTTCCGCTGTAGGGATTTTTGCCTTAGGAATTTTGCCCTATATTAATGCATCAATCATCCTACAGCTACTTACAGCCGCCATTCCTTCTTTAGAAAACTTACAGAAGAATGAAGGAGAAGCTGGGCGTCGTAAGATTTCCCAAATTACCCGTTACGTGGCTGCGGGCTGGGCAATCATTCAAAGTGTCGGGATTACCGTAGGATTGCTTCAGCCCTATGCCATTACTGGGGGACCAGCATTTATTGCCGAAACCGCTCTGGCACTAACTGCTGGCTCCATGTTTGTTCTGTGGCTGTCGGAACTGATTACCGAACGGGGAATTGGTAACGGCGCTTCTCTGTTGATTTTTGTCAATATCGTTGCCGTCCTCCCTCGAACTTTGGGTCAAACCATTGAATTTGCTCAGACGGGGGGTCGAGAAAACGTGGGCAGGGTCGTCATCCTCCTGTTAGTTTTCCTCGTCATGGTTATCGGAATTGTCTTTGTTCAAGAAGGAACACGACGGATTCCAATTATTTCCGCGAGGCGTCAAGTAGGCCGTCGTCTCTATCGAGAACGGACAAGTTACCTGCCGCTACGGCTCAATCAGGGGGGCGTTATGCCCATTATCTTTGCCTCTGCCGTGTTGATTCTTCCAGCATCTCTGGCTCAATTTACTCAGGGGGCCGCTACGGGTGGGGGATTTTTAGCGCCAGTTAATCAGGTTTTGGTTCAGGTTTCCAATTACATGAATCCTAATGGCCCTACTCCCTGGTTGTATGTATTGGTTTACTTACTCTTGATCGTGTTTTTCAGCTACTTCTACGCTTCACTGATTGTTAATCCAGTAGATATGGCGCAGAATTTGAAAAAGATGGGAGCAAGTATTCCTGGTATTCGTCCTGGACGGGCAACTAGCGAATATATAGAGCGAGTATTGAACCGACTGACATTTTTGGGAGCCATTTTCCTGGGTCTAGTGGCGGTTGTGCCAACGGCGGTGGAAAGTGCTACGGGTGTTACGACGCTTAGAGGACTGGGCGCTACATCGTTGCTAATTTTGGTGGGTGTGGCCATTGACACTGCCAAGCAAATCCAAACCTACGTGATATCCCAGCGCTACGAAGGCATGGTTAAGCAGTAGGGGTAACTGAGGGTGTAAAAGAGCAATTAGTTTTGATGCTGGGTTCCAAAACCATTGGACTTTTAATTGTTCTAAGTATGGGTTGCTACCGGGTTATTCAAGCTAATTGCTCAAAATCATTGTTAAAAGATAATGACAAGATTAGTTTTTTTAGGACCTCCAGGAGCAGGGAAAGGCACTCAAGCTAAACTTTTGGCAGAGTTGCTGAGCATTCCTCATATCTCAACCGGCGATATTTTACGAAGCGCGATCGCTCAAAATACACCTCTAGGACAAAAAGCTCAGTCTTATGTGACAAAGGGTGAGTTGGTGCCTGATGAATTACTGCTCGATTTAATCCGCGATCGCCTTCAGCAACCCGATGCCCAGAAGGGGTGGATTTTAGACGGTTTTCCTCGGAATGTTAACCAAGCGTCTTTCTTGGAGCAACTGCTCCAAGAACTGCACCAACAGGTTGATTATGCTGTCAATCTGGAAGTTCCAGATGAGGTACTAATATCTCGCCTACTGGAACGGGGACGCCAAGACGATAACCAAGACATCATTCGCAGACGCTTAGAAATCTATCACCACGAGACAACCCCACTGATTGGTTTTTACGACGAACGCTCTTCTTTAAAAGCCATCAATGGCGATCGCTCCATGGCGGATGTTACTGAGTCGCTCAAACACCTCGTCAGTTCCTGAACAATTTGCCAATAACCTGTATAAAACTGGCTCTATGAGTCAGTCCTACTCTTCAAAATTTCCAGGGATTTGATCAGCTCAGCCGTTGAGCAGACATCTTTGATAAAATATGTTAAGACTCCCTGGACAAATATCCAAGAGTCTGGAGGGTATATGAGAAATTGGTGGTAATATTGAGGGTTAAAACCATTGGCTAAACAAGACTTAATTGAAATGGAAGGCACGGTGACTGAGTCCCTGCCCAATGCCATGTTCCGGGTTGATCTGGACAATGGCTTCAATGTACTTGCTCACATTTCCGGAAAAATCCGGCGAAATTACATCAAAATCTTGCCTGGCGATCGCGTTAAAGTCGAACTTACCCCTTATGACCTAAGTAAAGGTCGCATCACCTATCGCCTACGTAAGAAGTAAACTATCACTAAAGCTTATCTTTAGAGTCAAAGAGTTGAAGAATATTGCTTAACAACTTTATCTAAAAAAATGATATAATGTTAAGCTTGCAGTGTGACTGAAAATAGGCATGAAAGTTAGAGCATCAGTCAAGAAAATTTGTGAAAAATGCCGCGTCATCCGTCGTCGCGGCCGAGTTATGGTGATTTGTCAAAATCCCAAGCATAAACAAAGACAAGGATAGCCGATAGGCTCTTAAGTTTCATTTTTAGCACAAAACCAACAAATAGGGAGAGAAAAGCGTGGCACGGATTGCCGGTGTAGACCTTCCTCGCGATAAGCGTGTAGAAATAGGTCTGACCTACATCTATGGAGTCGGTCTATCGCGGTCTAAAGAAATTTTGGCAGCAACAGGAGTCAATCCTGATACGCGAGTAAAAGATCTAAGCGATGCCGAAGTGGCTGCTCTTCGAGCAACCGTAGAGAGCAACTATCAGGTGGAAGGAGACCTAAGGCGCTGGGAGTCGATGAACATCAAGCGCTTGATTGATATTGGCACCTATCGGGGGCGTCGTCATCGCCAAGGACTACCAGTCAGGGGTCAACGAACTCGCACCAATGCTAGAACCCGTCGAGGACGGCGTGTTGCCGTAGCTGGGAAGAAGAAGCCACCTGCTAAGAAGTAATCCAATTATTCAGTCAAACTATCACAAATAATGTAGAGCGACATGGCCCGACCAACAAAGAAAACAGGTGCAAAAAAGCAAAAGCGTAACGTACCAAATGGAGTAGCTTACATCCAGTCCACCTTCAACAACACGATTGTTACAATTACAGACGCAAGAGGCGATGTAATATCTTGGGCTTCGGCTGGTTCAAGTGGATTCAAGGGAGCAAAAAAAGGAACTCCTTTCGCCGCTCAGACAGCCGCTGACAATGCTGCGCGTAGAGCCATGGATCAAGGAATGCGCCAGATTGAGGTGATGGTGAGTGGCCCAGGCGCTGGTCGCGAAACCGCGATTCGAGCGATTCAAGGGTCAGGTCTGGAAATTACTCTGATTCGGGATGTAACACCTATTCCCCATAACGGCTGCCGTCCGCCCAAACGGCGTCGAGTCTAATCGACAACTGTGGGTATCAGAATATTGAGGAGTGTCAGCTGGTAAGTGATTGTTGCAAAACACTTGACCCGCTGGTGCTTCGCTCGTTGTGTATATTGCACCTGATAGGAAAGTCGGGAGCAACAGATTGAGAAAGCGCGATGATAGTGCTTTCTTTTGGGTCTTATGAATAAGGGAGGTTACTCCGTGGCGCAGTTTTCGATCGAGTGTGTAGAGTCTAAAACACTGAAGAATCAGAGTCAATATAGCAAGTTTGTCCTGGAGCCTCTCGAACGCGGTCAAGGTACAACGGTTGGCAATGCCTTAAGACGGGTTCTCCTGTCAAACCTGGAAGGAGCTGCCGTGACAGCCGTCCGGATTGCTGGAGTCAATCACGAATTTGCCACCATTGAAGGAGTGCGAGAAGATGTTCTGGAAATTCTCCTGAACATGAAAGAGGTTGTTCTCAAAAGCTATACATCTGCGCCTCAGATTGGTCGGGTGATGATCACAGGACCAGCGACAGTGAGAGCAGCCCAGTTCGATTTGCCTTCTGAAGTAGAAATTGTCGATCCAGGGCAGTATGTTGCCACCCTAGCTGAGGGGGCAAGGCTGGAAATCGAGTTCCGGATTGAAAAAGGAAAAGGATATCGAGCTGTAGAGCGGGGACGGGATGATGCCTCTTCGGTGGACTTCCTTCAGATTGATGCGGTGTTTATGCCGGTCAGTAAGGTCAATTACAGCGTAGAGGATGTCCGTGTTGACGGCTCTCTGGAAAAAGACCGCTTGATTTTGGAAATCTGGACGAATGGGAGTTTGACACCTCAAGAAGCGTTGAGTCAAGCCGCCAGCATTCTAGTGGATCTGTTTAATCCGTTGAAAGATATCAACCTGGAATCCATTAAGGATGAATATCCGGATAATGAAGATCCAACCAGCCAAATCCCCATTGAAGAATTGCAACTATCAGTGCGGGCCTATAACTGTTTGAAGCGAGCACAGATTAACTCAGTAGCAGACTTGCTGGATTATAGCCAGGAAGATCTATTGGAAATCAAAAACTTTGGTCAAAAGTCGGCTGAAGAAGTGATTGAAGCGTTGCAACGGCGCTTGGGGATCACATTGCCCCAAGAGAAAACAGCCAAGCCAAGCTAATGGCTTTTGCTCTTCGGAACACTGAACCGTTGGCCAATTAGCTACTAGCATTTGTTTTGGAGTGTATAGGAAGAAAAGAAAATGCGTCACCAATGTCGTGTGTCAAAACTCGGAAAGCCAGCGGATCAACGTAAGGCTCTGCTGAGAAGTTTGGCAACTGAAGTCATTCGTCATGGTCGAATTACCACCACTAAAGTGCGGGCAAAAGCTGTTCGTGCAGAAGTGGAAAGAATGATTACCCTCGCAAAGGATGGCTCCTTATCATCTCGGCGTCAGGCATTAGGCTATCTCTATGACAAGCAGTTGGTTCACGCTCTGTTTGAGGGAGTCAAAGATCGTTATGGCGATCGCAACGGCGGATATACCCGTATCCTAAGAACAGTGCCTCGCCGTGGGGATAATGCCGAAATGGCAATTATTGAGCTGGTTTGATCAAGCGTTGAAGGGCTAGAAGGTTGAAGGTTGAAGGCTCAAATAATTCAAACAACGAGTTGAAGGTTGAAGGGTTGAACGTAAACAGTGATGCGTCTAGCGATGCTACTGCTGACGCTCTTAACTTCGATACGGCTTCCCTAACCAACGAAGATGATGAAACCTGCAACCAGTTAACCTGTAACCCGCAACCCGACTCTCAGCGAATTGCCCTAGTGATTCAATACCTGGGTACCCATTTTTACGGGTGGCAGCGACAACCCAAGCATCGCACGGTACAAGAGGAACTGGAAAAAGTTATCTCTCAAGTGCAGCAGCGTTTTGTGAGTGTCCATGCAGCAGGTCGCACGGATACAGGTGTACACGCAGCGGCTCAGGTAGCTCACTTTAATACCACTAGTCCCATTCCAGCCCATCGTTGGGCAAGCGTTCTTAATAGCCGACTGCCTGAGGACATCT
>JBFLZA010000404.1:2509-8507 GCA_040756535.1 Cyanobacteriota bacterium | reverse complement strand
CTTCCCCAGCTTCGGTTTACATTTACATAAGGTGGGCAGCCGAGATTCCTATACAGTATTACTAAGTATTACTAGCCTAGACGCACATAAAAGAACGCAAACATCAACATGAAAATTCTATTTGTTGCCGCCGAAGCCGCACCCATTGCCAAAGTAGGTGGTATGGCCGATGTCGTGGGTGCTTTACCTAAAATCTTGAGGCGGATGGGGCATGATGTGAGGATTTTCATGCCCTACTACGGCTTTTTGCCCGACAAAATGCAAATCCCTTCAGAACCAATCTGGTCGGGCTATGCCATGTTTCAGGATTTTGACGTATATGAGACGGTTTTACCAGGGAGCGATGTCCCACTCTACTTATTTGGGCATCCTGCCTTCTCCATCCGTAACATCTATGCGGGTGCTGATGAAGACTGGCGATTCACGCTATTTTCCAATGGGGCCGCTGAGTTTGCTTGGAACCATTGGAAGCCGCAAATCATTCACTGCCACGACTGGCACACGGGCATGATTCCTGTGTGGATGCACCAATCCCCGGACATCAGCACGATGTTCACCATTCACAACCTCGCCTATCAAGGCCCGTGGCGCTGGAAATTGGATAAGTTTACTTGGTGCCCTTGGTATATGCAAGGTCATAACACGATGGCAGCTGCAGTTCAGTTTGCTGACAGGGTAAGTGTTGTTTCCCCAACCTATGCTGAACAAATCAAAACCATTGAATACGGTGAAACTCTAGAAGGTTTGCTGTCGTTTATCAGTGAAAAAACTGTCGGCATTGTCAATGGGATTGATACAGAAAGCTACAATCCAGAAACTGACAAATACATCCACGAAAACTTTACTGCCGACACCATTGAGAAGCGCCGTGCTAACAAAATTGCCCTGCAAGAAGAAGTTGGCTTACAAGTCAACTCCAGTACGTTCCTCATGGGGATGGTAACACGCCTGGTAGAACAAAAAGGCATTGATTTGTTAATCCAGGTGTTGGATCGCTTCATGGCTTATACGGATAGTCAATTTATCCTGTTAGGTACGGGTGATCGCTACTATGAAACTCAAATGTGGCAGTTAGCATCCCGCTATCAGGGACGGATGTCTGCTCAACTGCTCTACAATGACGCCCTCTCTCGGCGCATCTATGCGGGTTGCGACTCCTTCCTCATGCCTTCGCGCTTTGAGCCTTGCGGTATCAGCCAAATGCTGTCCATGCGCTACGGCTGTGTCCCCATTGTGCGTCGCACGGGGGGTCTTGTCGATACCGTTTCCCACCATGATCCTGTAAATCAAACGGGTACTGGCTACTGCTTTGATCGTTATGAACCCTTAGACTTCTATACAGGGATGGTTCGTGCCACTGAGGCGTTCCGTTTCAAAGATCAATGGCAGAGTTTACAGCAGCGAGGCATGAGGCAGAACTTCAGCTGGGAGAAATCAGCGAAAGAATATATCAGGGTGTATAAAGAAATGTTGGGATTGCCTCAAGATGAACCATTAGAGGCATCGCCAGAACAATCACTCGCTGGTGTTGTCAGTTAGACCACAATTACAGTAGTTTTCAGCTAGGTTCTATAAAGTTTTTGTAGGGGCACGGGTATTATCGTGCCCTCCCAAAGGGTGCATCTAGATCTAGTCCTCGTTTTCATCATTCGTAATTTTCCTAAATAGCATCTTGTAAGACTTTGCGAGTGTTGCGCCATGCCCAGATACCTGACAAACTTACCAAAAAGCTCATGCCAATCAGTACTGCCGTTAAACCAATCGCATCCGTCAAAGGCCCGGCAATAGCCAGAGGCAAACTCAGAGCAATATTCACGATATTGTTTTGAAATCCAAAGATTTTGCCTCGCATGGATTCTTCTGTAGAAGCATGAATCGCTGTTTGCATGGGTACACCCACTAATGAGGCTCCCAATCCTAACAAAGCACTCAGCACCAACCCCAGCCAGATATGGTGGATGAAGGTAAATACAGCGAGGACAAAACCCATACTCAAGAAACCCACCAAGGGTAATGGCTTGTGATGGAAGCGTTCACCCCAGTGCCCTAACGCTCCTGCACCTATGACTAAACCAATTCCTGCTGCGGCCAACAGAAAGCCAAATTGAGTAGATTTTAAGCCCACTCTTTCTGCCAAACTAAAGGCGAGAACCGTTAAAGCAGCAAAGACTGAATAGAGAACAGTCAGTTGGATCATCGCATTTTTGACGAGGCGATTTTTCCACAGATAGCGTAGTCCCTCTTTAAAATCATTCCAGGGATGGATACCAAGGTTCTTCGTATTCAGTTTCTTTTCTTTAAGTGGAATGAAAAAGCCGCTGATTCCCGCAATGATATAGAGCACTCCAACAAAAAAGTCTTGGCTCCTGTCTCCTGCCCAATCTCGTACTAACGTTAACAACGGCTCCCCGATCGCAAAACCGACAATCAAAGACCCCATCATTGTTGTAGTAAATAGGGCATTAGCTGACATTAAGTTTTCCCGTCGTACCAACAAAGGGATAACCGCTTGTTCAGCCGGAGCAAAAAATTGCGTCACGCTAGAGATTAAAAATGTAATCACTAGCAGGATAAAAAACTGCTTTGGCAATAAGGGGATTAAGAGCATCAATGCCGCCCGAATCAGGTCAGCGGCAATCATCATTGGTTTTTTAGGAAAGCGGTCTACAAAAATCCCTGCGGCTGAGCCAAACAAGATCGCTGGTAGAGTAAAAGCGATCATTAGCGCAGAGCGCATTGAATTTTCAAACCCAGGTGGCGATTGATAGTCTTCGAGTAAGGCAATGAGCAAAACAAAAAAGACTTTATCGGCTATCTGGGATACAACCTGTCCAAACCAGAGCACCATAAAGGAACGGTTTTTCAACAGGGCGCGAAATCCACTCTCCAACGGAGGAGGTTGAGCTGGAAACATAGAAAGAGTTTGGAAGCCTCTTGATTTCTTTCCCTAGTTTGTGCTTCAAAAGGGCACTGCTGCCAGTTTAGCAGCCACTTTTTTGAGTGGGCTAGTAGAGGAGGTAGTAGATTTCATCTAAAACATCCCTGCACTCCCATACTTGACCGTTTCTACCCACCTCCTGGCTAAGATCGTTATTCTTGCTCCACATTGCCTACTGAATACTCTGAAAATCCTGATGGGGAAAGGGTTTGCGGTTCAAACTGGAAGAGTAACTTGACAAATAGCCAGTACCCTTTATTGAGAACAACTGAGGACTACTGAAAATTATTCACGAAATTATGACGGTTTTACGTCTACCTGGGACTATTCCTACAGATGTTAAGAAAAATGTAGGGAATGGACAGGAGGGAAGCGATCGCCGGCAACATTAACGAATAGATACCTAATCCATGTGCATTTTCTTGACGCTCCTCAGCCTGAAGGCGTGAGGATTCTTGGTTCATCCAGCAAGCCGTAAACCTTCGTGTCCCTATTCCCAACGCTGTTGGTACACGGGCAATACTTGACCAAATATCCGTAGTAAACTACCAAACATCGAGCCAACTCACGCAAGACCTAGAGGGCATCTGTCCCCAAGCTTTCGGGTACTTTACCGAGAGTGTCTTATGCACTGTTCCTCTCTTTTCCCCATGTTCCGGCGCGCCCCGCCGTACATTGTGTTTTAAAGGTTCGTTCTTTTCTAGGATTATCGCCACTGGTTAGGTGACTGGGTTTTTAAGGAGGACTTTCCTTTCCCTCCGAGCATTACTACTTTCTAGGCAGTCGTGCGTGGACACCACGGATTTGTATAGTCACGTCCTAGCGGTTTTTCAGCCTGTACTCTATACTCAGAATTGTACTGACAAACGTAAGTATATGTCAAGGACTAAACTTCTTCAGATTAGGCTGTCTGAGTATGAATTTAAACAGTTGCAGCAGGAGGCAGAAAAACAGGACGTTTCTATGTCCGATTTAGTTAGAAAATACATCTCTCGATTGCCCAAGCCAACTGTAAAAAAGCCGTCCTAGAAGGACGGGGTTTTAAACCCAAATCTCTGATAAACTGTCACTTTTGAGTTGTTGGCTGTACCTGCAGGTTGGGTTTTGGGTCTTGTGCCACCCATCCTTGAGGCGAAGAGTAGCGAAGTTCAAAATGTAGATGCGGCTTGCTAATATCAGGTCGCCCAGTGGAACCCACTGTTCCCAATTTATCTTGGGGTTTAATTTTCTGACCCGCCCTGACAAAAACATCCTGCAAATGAGCATAGCGGGTTTGGCGACCCCCTTGATGATTAACCACGACTAAATTCCCATAGCTGCCCTGTTCCCCAGCGAAGGCTACAGTTCCCACATCAACGGATAGAACGGGAGTTCCTACTTCTGCCTGCAAATCGATACCACTGTGAAACCTGGTCTCATCCGTTTTTGGTTCTTGATACCAACCATAATCCAGCAATACTGGAGCCACAGCGGGCAGGGGATAAGCATCGAATCCAGTGTAAGTATCTTGAGGCTGAGGTCGCTCAGGGGCAGTGAGTTGATTGGGAGGCTGAGGGGATGTGGTCATAAGTAGTGGGTTGAGACTGACGCCCAGACACCGGGACGTGGGGACAGGGGGAGAAAGAAAATTTTTGGCACCATAACTCACCAACTGTTTTTGACCGCACCCCTCTGTAAGAGGGGTGGCAGTAGCGATCGCTGGGGCAATCAACCCTAAAATAGTCAAGAAAACAGACAGCCAGTGCAGTAAGGTCATTGTTATTTCTTCAAAGCACTCGGAGAATACTGGGAATGCTATCGATCGCCTCTAGAGTGAGAATTTCATCCACAGCCTGTCGGAAATTCCCTTCGCGGACATCATGAGTGACGACAACAATTTCCGCCAACCCTTCCCGGAAGCCGATTTGTACGATCGATTCTAAACTGACCTCATGCTTGCCAAAAGAGGTTCCCAAGTGACCAATAACGCCAGGACTGTCTTTGGTGAGGAAACGCGCATAAAAGCGAGTAACCAGTTCCGACATGGGTGCGATCGCGCAATAATGTTGGTGAGCGCAGCTCAAAAGTGGGTGCAATTGGTGCGTTTCTTGAGCGGTTCTCAGAACGGCAGCAATATTCAAAATATCGGATACCACGGCACTCGCTGTTGGGCCAGAACCAGCACCGGGGCCAAAGAACATCACTTGCCCAATCGGTTCGCCTTCCACCAAGATGGCGTTGTAGACACCGTTAATACTCGCAAGGGGATGAGTTTGGGGTAACAGCGTGGGATGAACTCTTACCTGAAGCATATCGGCATCTGGGAGTGCTGTCGCCGCTAATTCTTCACGCTTGGCAAATGCGAGCAGTTTAATCACAAACCCCAGTTTTTGAGCATAGGCAATATCGGCAGCACTGACTCCACGAATGCCTTCACAGTAGACATCCTGCAACTTAATACGTCCTGCAAAAGCTAAGGATGCCAAAATTGAGATCTTATCCGCTGCATCTAAGCCATCAACATCGGCGGTGGGGTCAGCTTCGGCATAGCCCAGCTTTTGGGCATCAGCAAGGATATCCGCAAATTCCCCGCCTTCGGTTTGCATCCGCGTCAGAATGTAGTTGGTTGTGCCATTGACAATACCAATCACACTCCTGATGCGATTGACGCCCAATGACTGCTTGAGGGGTTGAATCACAGGGATACCTCCCCCAACAGCAGCTTCTAAGAGCACATAAACACCAGCTTCCTCCGCTGCCGTAAAAATTTCTGGGCCGTAGCGGGCAATGACAGCTTTGTTGGCGGTAACGACGTGCTTGCCTTGAGCAATGGCTTTGAGGATGAGCGATCGCGCGGGTTCTAAGCCGCCCATCACTTCGACTACAATATCAATTTCCGGGTCAGTAACAATAGACTCCAAGTCTGTTGTGATTAACTCAGGTGAGAGTTTCACCTCTCTCGGTTTATCGAGCGATCGCACTCCTACCCGATGAATTTCTAGATCTTGTAATAACGGCTGACGCCCCTCTGGGTCAAGCAAAATCTGTGCTGTACCCGTGCCAACCGTCCCTAGTCCTAGT
>JBFLZA010000404.1:0-2499 GCA_040756535.1 Cyanobacteriota bacterium | reverse complement strand
ATTTTAAAAGCCACAATTGTTCCTTCTACTCCTATTCCTACAGCTTAAATTTCTTTGGCGAAGAATTACGATAGACTCCCATTAGCGGAACTCGTCCCAGGTTATGATTTACTGCCTTAACCCCAATTGCCGCGATCGCAATAATCCTGACAACTATAAATTTTGCCAAAGTTGTGGCTCATTACTCCTGCTGAGAAATCGCTACCAAGTCGTCAAATTTGTAGGCAGTGGCGGTTTTGGCAGAACCTACCTGGCTGTTGATCGAGATTGCATGAATGTTCCCTGTATCGTCAAGCAATTTTCCCCATCGCCAGAAATTCAAGCTGATTCAGCCGCCCTGGAAAAAGCCACCCAACTGTTTAACCATGAGGCGGTGCAACTGTTGCAACTGGGCGAACATCCCCAAATTCCCCGCCTACTTGCCTATTTTGAACAAGAGAAATATCTGTATTTGGTGCAGGAGTTGATCGACGGGCTGGATTTGCGGCAAGAATTAGCGATCGAGGGAGCGTTTAGTGAAGAAAAGATTCGGCAGTTGTTGCTTGATTTGCTGCCAGTCCTCCAGTTTATCCATGAAAAGGGTGTGATTCACCGAGACATCAAGCCAGGGAATATCATGCGCCGCAAAGATGGCAAGTTGATGCTGATTGATTTTGGCGTCTCCAAGCAGGCGACGGGAACAGGTTCGCGTACAGGGGGAACAACCGTGGGGACAGCAGGATTTACCCCCCTTGAACAAATGCGCGGTCAAGCATATCCTGCTAGCGACCTTTACAGTTTAGGAGTTACTTGCGTTTGCTTACTTACGCGATATTTTCCCAGTACAGATAGCTTTGAGGAAGTTTACGATTCGCAGGAATGTTGTTGGAGGTGGCGAGAGTATTTGCCCAAGGGGACGACTATCAGTCCTCAACTGGGGCAAATTTTAGATAAATTGCTCCAAGATTTACCCAAACACCGTTATCAATCGGCTCAAGAAGTGCTAGAAGCCCTCAATTCTACGAGTACGCCCCCTGAATCTAGGATTATGCCTGTTCCCGAACAACAACTGACAGTGGGAGGAAGAGATTACAGCCAATTACAGCAACTCCTAGTCGAGGAGAGATGGAAAGAAGCGGATCGGCTAACGATGGCTATCCTGTTGAAAGTATCCGGCAGAGAACCAGAAGGCTGGATGAGGGCCCAAGACTTTAACTCGTTTCCCTGTCAAGACCTGAACATGATCGATCAACTCTGGGTTTCTTACAGTCGGGGGCGCTTCGGATTTAGTATTCAAAAGTGCATCTGGGAGAGTGTGGGCGGGAAACGTGATATTGATTATCCAACTTGGTGTCGTTTTGGCGATCGCATCGGCTGGCGTGTCAAGGGAAACTGGTTACACTACTCTCAACTTACCTTTAATCGAAATGCTGCCCCCTTAGGTCATCTTCCCGCTGGAGGAGTGGATGAGGTGGTGTTGGGGAAGTGGGATTTAGTCTGTTGTTCTCTTGTGGTAAGACTGAGAGAATGTAACATTCACTAATTCCAGTTGATGAACCTGCATAAAGAACAAATGAATTGTTATGATTGCAGGCTAGCGCCAGTATGACTGTAGGTTATAGTGGCTGCAAATTGCAAAGGCCCCTCTATCAGTACAGCCATCATTCAAAGGAGAATTTATCATTGTCTCGTCACTACCTATTTACTTCCGAATCCGTTACTGAAGGACATCCCGACAAAATCTGCGATCAGATTTCTGACACGATTTTGGATGCCTTGTTAACTTTAGATCCCCACAGCCGTGTTGCTGCTGAAGTCGTTGTGAATACCGGTTTGGTACTCATTACGGGTGAAATTACCTCCAATGCTCAAGTCAATTTCGTCAATTTGATCCGCCAGAAAATTGCTGAAATTGGCTACACCAATGCCGACAATGGCTTCTGTGCAAACAGTTGCTCTGTTATGGTGACTTTGGATGAGCAATCCCCTGACATTGCTCAAGGCGTTACTACCGCTAAGGAAAGTCGGGAGGAGATGAGTGATGATGAATTAGACGCCATTGGCGCTGGCGATCAAGGTTTGATGTTTGGCTTTGCCTGCGATGAGACGCCTGAATTGATGCCGTTGCCCATCAGTCTTGCTCATAGAGTGTCTCGACGTTTAGCCGCTGTGCGGAAATCGGGACAGTTGCCCTATCTTCGTCCAGATGGTAAAACCCAAGTCACTGTCCTCTACGAAGATGGAAAACCGATTGGCATTGACACCGTTTTAATTTCCACGCAGCATACCGCCACCATTGGGGATATCACGGGCGATGAAGCGGTTCAAGCCAAGATTAAAGAAGATCTGTGGACAGCAGTTGTGGAACCGGTGTTCTCTGATATCGACATTAAGCCCGATAACCAGACTCACTTCCTCGTTAACCCAACGGGCAAATTTGTCATCGGTGGTCCTCAGGGGGATGCAGGTCTGACCGGTCGCAAAATTATTGTAGATACTTACGGAGGTTATTCCCGTCAT
>JBFLZA010000403.1:0-8526 GCA_040756535.1 Cyanobacteriota bacterium | reverse complement strand
TTGGGGTTATCACTTTTGGGAACTGCCAGAATGTAGATATTGTCGTCATCACTGATGTAGGGAGTGGTAGGCTCTTCTACCGTTCTTGTTGCCCTCTCCAAACTCACACCATCACTAATCTTTTGGGGAAAATGACCGTTGCGCGTTGTTCGTTCCGGACGTTTAAACAGACCCACTGTTAGATTTTGTTCGGGTACGTAATGCTTCGCACCGGTTGTCAAGCTCTCCTGCAAACGTCCTTTGAGATTTTCAATCGGAACAACATCCCAAACATAACGACCTGTCAGTTTGTACTCCCACAACTGCCGATTTTTACTGACTAGTTGCTTTACAGGACAACCGAGCAACGCCAGTGCTGCATCATTGATGGTTACAATTCGCCCCTGCATGTCCGTGGAGATTACGGCATCTGAAAGGCTTTGCAGGATATCTTTCTGATATTGCTTTTCTATGAGAACGTTTTCAAAGAGCTTGGCATTTTCCAGGGCAATTCCAGCTTGAATATTAAACGCCCGCATAAACTCTTCATCCGAACTGCTGAAGCTGCCTTGGTGCTTGTTGATGAGCTGCGTAACACCAATTAAATCTCCCCCTGAGTTAAACACTGGCATACAGAGGATGTTGCGGGTTACATAACCCGTTCGCTTGTCTGTCGTGGGATCGAAGCGAGGGTCTTTGTAGGCATCAGGAATATTGAGGGTCTGACCTGTGGAGGCTACATAACCAGCGATGCCGCGATTGGCAGGGATGCGAATTTCCATGAACTCTGCCCCATCTGCCGTAGCGACTTTGCTCCAAAGTTCACCCGTTTCTTTACTCAGCATAAACAGAGTACTGCGATCGGCCTGCATCAGATCGCGAGCTTGATCCATCACCAACCGGAGTGTTGCTTCTAAATCCAAGCTCTGACCCAAAGATGCTGTTGCCTTGAGCAGTGCCGCTGCTCCCCGCTGATTGCGAGCTGCCATGTAAAAGGATTGGCAGGTTTCTAAGATAATGCCAATCGAAGCGGCAAAGTCACGAAATCGCTGTTCATCTTCGTTATCAAAGGACACCCCCCCTGCTTTGTTGGATAACTGCACCACGGCAACAACCTGCTTGCTGCTACTCAAAATCGGCATGTACAGGAGAGCTTTGGTATGATAACCAGGGCGTTCGTCAACTTCTTTGTTGAAGAGTGGATGTTTGTAGGCATCTGAGATGTTGAGCGGCTTACCCGTTATGGCAACATGACCCGCTAGACTCACATGAATGGGAATCCGAACTTCAATCGTTTTGTTGGTTTCGTTCCCTAGCTCTCCCTGAGACTGAGGAATTTTTGCCCAAAGTTGACCTTTGTCGGCATCAACGAGGAAGATGGTGGTGCGATCGGCCTGCAAAATTTGACCGATTTTTAAGGTAAAAGCCTCCATCACCTGCTCTAACATACTCTCTAGGGCTTCGTTGTTGATCATTTCGATCGCCCTTAAGAACTGCTGAAATTCAGCGGTGATGAAATCCAACAAGCAGATGAATTCAGGCACGGATAAGTCTTTAACGCGGTGAGTTAGAGCGCTTGTCCGGTTGAATTGGGTTAACTGAGTCAGTGTAGCCAGAATGCTACCGACATTGGAGAGTGTCATAGTAATGGCTGTTTAACAGCGGTCATGTAATCCAGCTTGTAGAGGCGGATAGGCGTAGACTGAACTGGTAGATGATGTTTTGTTGAGAAATCTAAGATAACTTGACTCAGACCGTATGATGCATCCTCAGGCTAGCAGAGCAACATAGTACCTAAATAACAAGCTCACAATAGGGAAACTGGGACTAGCTCAGACTAGCAGTCCTACTTACGAATGTATCCACTCTTTCACTGTAAAACAAGGGTGTATTCACCCAATCTAGGTTGTGATTCAGTTATTAATCATTAGTCATTAGTCATTAGTCATTGGTCATTAGTCATTAGCTCAGGTTGTGTCCTTGGCAGCCTCAAGCTTAGGGGAGATTTGCTGCTGATGACTTCCACATTTAAGAGCGACTAATGACCAATGACTCAAATTGAGTAGAGAGCAGCGAGTATGTGTTTTCTCAAGCCGCCGATGACATTGACTGGGGCATAACCACTGTTCTGTAATAATTTTGCAACTGACGTGTAGCAGCGGCCCAACCCCAGCGTTCAGCTTCTGCTCTTGCGTTTTGACGCAGGGTTTCTCGTTCTTCTTGCCGTTCTAGGAGACGCACAGTTGCAGAAATTGCACCTTGATCATCGGCTGGATCAAATAGGTATCCATTCGCCCCATCCGTTACAATATCGGGAATTCCCCCAGAGCGTGCCGCTACTACAGGGCAACCGGCTGCCATCGCTTCTAACAGAACTAAACCCAGTGTTTCAGTTCGTGATGGGAAGATAAAGGCATCAGCAGAGGCAAAGGCAGAACCCAGTTCTTTACCGGTGAGGTAGCCAACGAAATGGGTCGGTGTCTCAGCAAAATGCTTTTCTAAGGCGCTGCGATGTGGGCCATCCCCGACTAAGGCAAGGCGGGCGTTGGGAATTGCTGCTAATACGGGCTTAATGCGCTCAATCTCTTTTTCCGCAGAAAGACGCCCGACGTAGAGGAGGAGGGGGCCGTCTGGATTTCCTTGAGACAGATGCGATCGCATTTTGGCTGATACCAAACTAGGATGGAATGTCTCCGTATCAACACCTCGCTGCCACAGATCCAAGTTGCGGATGCCATGCGCTCTCAATTCCTCAATCATCGCTGTCGAGGTACATAAATTCAATTGCGCTTGATTATGGCTGGCCTTAATTAACTCCCACATCACGGGTTCTAGCATTCCCAGTCCGTAGTGTTGGAGGTACTGGGGTAGATGAGTGTGATAAGAGGCAACCAAGGGGATTTGCATCACTTTGGCATAATACAGACCCGCCAAACCTAAAACAGCCGGGTTGACGACATGAATCAAGTCCGGCTGAAATTGCTCTAAAGCCACACCAATTGAGGGGCGTGGCAGTGCTAATTTGAGTTCTGGATACAAAGGCAGCGGGAAGCCAGAAACACCGTAAATTTTGGCTCCCTTATATTCTTTGAGTCCACCATCTGGCGAAACTACAAGGACTTGGTCACCATTACGCTGCAAATGTTCGACAGTATGACGCAGGCGCGTCACAATGCCGTCAACCTTGGGCAAAAAGGTTTCGGTAAATAAAGCAATTTTCATAAAGATTGGGGACTACCTGTAGTTCAAATCCATCTGAAGGAAGATGCGCTGTTGGGAAAGCTCCTATGAAAGCAGAGGTAATCGCTAATACGATTACCTGCATACTCCATCCTTTAAACTTATCGACGCCAAGAAACTTTAGGCAGGATTTGATTTTTGTCCACACGTTGCTGATACTTCAGGGCAAAATTGAGCAGAGAATCGAGCAAGGAATCAGAGAGGTAATGAGGCTCTAAACCCAAACTCAAAAGACTGGTGTTCTTGGCATAGAAGTAGTGCTGTTCTAGCTCAACTCTAGGGTTATCGATGTGATCGACGGTGATATCGAGTCCCATTTTGGTTCCCGCATTCTGCACCATCACGGCTAAGTCGCCTATACTGAAAAGCTCGGTAAATTGGTTGAAAACGCGGAATTGACCGGCTTCAGCGGGGTTTGCGATCGCAATTTCCACACAGCGCACCGTATCCCGAATATCCAAAAAGCCACGAGTTTGACCTCCCTTACCATAAACCGTCAAGGGAAAACCAGTGGCAGCTTGGATACAGAAGCGGTTCAGGGCTGTACCAAAGATCCCGTCATAGTCTAAACGGTTGATTAAAAGCTCATCCATACCCGTTTCTTCGGTTAGGACGCCATACACCACCCCCTGATTGAGGTCTGTAGCCCGTAAACCCCAAACTCTACAAGCAAAGTGGATATTGTGACTATCGTGAACTTTGCTCAGATGGTAGAAACTTCCGGGTTGTTTGGGATAGGGTAGGGTATCTTTGCGACCGTTGTGTTCGATGGTGATATAGCCTTCTTCAATATCGATATTAGGCGTCCCATACTCTCCCATCGTCCCCAATTTCACCAAATGGCAATCAGGGAAATCTTGTCGCATCGCATACAATAAGTTCAGCGTTCCTACGACATTATTAACTTGAGTGAGAACCGCGTGTTCGCGGTCAACCATGGAGAACGGAGCTGAGCGCTGTTCTCCGAAGTGGACAATTGCCTCGGGTTCAAATTGATGGAGTGCCTTGATCAGGAAATCGTAGTTGGTGATATCGCCGACAAACAAGTCAATCGACTTACCAGTGAGATCTTTCCAACGCTGGATACGCCGCTGAATGGGTGCGATCGGAGTCAGCGTGTCAACGCCTAATTCCAGATCCCAGTGACGGCGCACCAAGCTATCAATAATACCGACTTCATATCCTTTGTTGGAGAGATAGAGTGAGGTTGCCCATCCGCAATAGCCATCGCCGCCAATAACCAGGACTTTCATATTTCATCAATAAACTTTACTTACCGATACTCGGTAAATTTACCAGGTTTGGGTACCGTCTAGACCATCAAATTGACAAGCAATGCCTAAGTCAGCAATCATTAGTCATTTGTTGTTTGGTATAAGCTGGACTTCGTCTCCTTAAGCCAGAACTTATACACTTACGCCAACTATAGGGAAAAAGCTGAAACCCCTATCCAATAAAACACTATACCTAGTGTTCCCGACTCTGACCTTAAGGGTACAGAGCGGGGTTTCTTTTCAGTTCAGCTTAAATCCTGAGTTGCAACCTAGATGGAGTTTTTCTCCTCCATAGCAGGAAAACAGACAGGCTCTAGAACAGCGCGGCGGAAATAACCCACCGCTTCAAAAAACTTACTGTACAAGCTTTCTTCCCTTCTGCCTTGGAGCCTCCTGTCTTGGAGCCTTCTTGCACTAGGATACATTTACCCCAATCGAGTCGTTAGACCTTTACTTCATCAGCAAAGCTAGCCCAACGGACAAAGTAAAATGGGCCTGCAACCGAACCCCAAACATACTCATCCGTTTCGGGGTCTAGACCCCGGTCAAGCGTGATAAATTTGTCTTCATCGATTTCAAAGCTGCTGTCAAGGTAGGTGTCTTTGCCTTTGCGAGTGACCTTGCATCCCTTACCGGGTTCGACTTGACCTTTGAAGCTGTTTCCCGTCCATTCCACAATCATGTTACAACCGGGCAGTTTTTCCAACTGCTCAGCTTTAAGATTTTGTAGGCGTCCGAGGTCGCGAGAAGCACCGTGGAAGGGTTTTTCGTCCTTGACTAAATAGTTTTCAATTTCGATACGATCGCTCTTATTAATTAACTTTAATACCCGCAGTCGATAGGGGGTATTGAGCATATAGTCATAAGCTTGTTCGACAAAAAAACTGACTCCATCTAGCAGTGATACAGGCAGGGGACGCATACAAACACGGATATGGGCGTAGAAGGGGGGATTTTCAAACGCTTGGGCTTGGTTGCTGAAGTCAGCGGCCATCCAACGGGCTAAGGTGGCAATGTCTGTAGAATGGGTCATTTATTAATTCAGAATTATCATCAAACTTCATCAACGATTGTAAAACCCAATTCGATTGAACTGAATGAGCTTAAACAATCATTAAAAAATGTTAAAAATATGAATCCTAATCAACGAATGCAGTTGTCTTTGACTGGGCTTTCTGTCGGAGATGCCCTTGGAGAAACGTTTTTTGGGGCTGGTTCGGAGTTTATCAGCCGCATTGAACAGCGTGAACTGCCCCCTGCACCTTGGCGGTACACGGATGATACGGAAATGGCACTCTCTATCGTGGAGACACTTTTGCGCGACGGTCGCATCGACTCGGATGCACTAGCTCAAGGATTTGCCCGACGCTATAACCCTTGGCGAGGCTACGGTACTGGGGCGCATCGATTATTGAGCAAGCTGCAATCGGGAGCTAACTGGCGGGCGGAAGCGTCACAAATGTTTGGGGGCAGTGGTTCCTACGGCAATGGTGCGGCGATGCGGGTGGCACCATTGGGCGCTTTTTTTGCTGATGATCTGGAGGCAGTTCGGGAAAATGCAATTCTCTCAGCTCAACCCACTCATGCTCATCCGGAGGGAGTTGCTGGGGCAATTGCCGTTGCTGTGGCGGCGGCACTAGCGTTTCGGGTTGGGGAAGGTGAGTCGATGACGGCTGAGCAATTTCTGCAACAGGTTATAGAGAGTGTTCCTGAAAGCGAGACTCGTAGCGGCATTCAGCAGGCAGTAGATATTCCCGGTAGCGAATCTCCTAGAAAGGTGGCGAGGAAACTTGGTGCAGGGTACAAAGTTTCCGCTCAAGATACTGTACCGTATGTGCTTTGGTGTGCTGCCCACCGTCTGGACGATTATGAGGAAACATTTTGGGCAACGATTAGTGGTTTAGGGGATATGGACACCACTTGTGCGATCGCCGGTGGTATTGTCGCACTTTCTGCACGTCAGCGAGGTATTCCTACCGCATGGATTGAAGCGCGGGAGCCGTTTCCTGATGATTTTCTTTCTACTTCCTCTCCTGGCTAGTATTACAACTTGTCAGTTCTCGATGTGATACATATCAAAAGGTTATTGCCAAAATAGGCTTGATATTTCTCCCGGATTCGGGTTATTAGTTCTTAGTGTTTCTATACCTGTGTGTCCACCGATTGTAGGGGTAAGGTAGGCCTTGCCCTTGCAGTTCGGTAACTTTGCTCGTCTTTCTTAATCACGAATACGAAAAAGCTGACGCAATCAGGGAAAGATTGCCCCAGTTGCACGCGAGCGATCGCACTTTTGCTCCTAGTTCACAATTGAGTGAAGATGCGATCGCTTTCGTTGTGTAATTTTTATCACTCCTTGGGTAGATGTAAACAGAGAGCGATCGCACGAGGCAGTTAGCTATAGTCGTGGAGAAAGATTAGGCAAATACAGGGATTATGCTGGACTGGTTAGCGGTTTGGGGAGTGAGTAGCGCAGTTGGGTTAGTGTTCAAGCCGATTTTGGAAGATTTGGCAAAGGATGCAACCAAAGATTGGGCGAAAGATTTAATGAAAGATTCGCTCAAAAATGTTCTGCGACTGCCTAGTAAAGAGCCTGTAGATATTGCAGCTGGCAAAGCACTAAAGGAATTTTTGCAGTTGGTGCAGGATGAGTTAGAAGATGCAGATATTTCTGAGGCGGAACTAAAGCAATATATTAAACCCTTAAAGCAATTTATTAGCAACAAATCAATTAAAGAGATTCTGGGAAGTGCCTTTAAAGATGACTGTCAGGTTCTCGATGCAGCAACATTGGCAAAAACCTGGAATCAGCTTAATTTGTTATCACTGCCGGATGAGTTTGACTGGAAACAGGTTGGCAAGCGGTATGTCAAAAAGGTGAAAGCGATCGTTCGAGAATCGGATGAGTTACGCGCTATCCTTGACTCGCAAAAACTGGAAGGTATTGAGCAAAATACAAAAGAATTAGTTGGAATTGTTCCTGAATTTGACTTGAGGCGATATCAGGAAGGGCTGCAAGAGCGATATGCCAATCTTAATTTAGATAGTTTAGATACCAGTGTTTATGATTATCGGGAAAAACTTAAGGTATGGCAAGTATTTATAGCACAAAATGTACGCGAATGCCAGGAATTTTTACCTCAAGTTTACGAGATTCCTAAAGAACATCAAAGACGAATGCGGGAGAGGAATGAACTTGAGGCAGAACTTGACCCAGAGGAGTGGGAACGATACAAACAGGTTTATTATCAACAGCCTGTGCGATCGGTTTTGGATGTTGTTAATGGGATGTTGGGTGATGGATTACCCCCCCAGCCCCCCTTAGTAAGGGGGGAGCAAGATTTGATCTCTTTTAGTAATGGGAAAGAGCAAGATTTTTCTACTGTTCCCCGCCTTGGCAAGGGGGGGCTAGGGGGGGTAAATGCAGAGTGTAGCAAGATTGTAATTTTGGGCGATCCGGGTTCTGGGAAGTCTATGTTGTTGCAATATCTCGCTTTAAATTGGGCAAGGACGCCCCTTAATAATGTGATTTCTCAGCCGATTCCGTTGTTGATTGAGTTGCGGAGTTATAGTCGCGATCGCACTTCTGGAAAATGCAAGGATTTTCTCGAATTCTGTCACAACGGCAACGTTTTCTGTCGCCTCAATCAGCATCAACTGCACGAACAGCTCAAAGCGGGTAAGGTTTTGGTGATGTTTGATGGGTTAGATGAGGTGTTCGATCCAGCGCAACGGGATGAGGTAATTACTGACATCCATCGCTTCACCAATGATTATCCCAATGTGCGGGTAATTGTGACTTCTCGCATTATTGGCTACAAACCACAACGGTTGCGAGATGCTGAGTTTCTTCACTTCATGCTGCAAGATTTGGAGTCAGAGCAAATTCAGGACTTTATCTACCGATGGCATGAGTTAACGTTCACGGATGAGGCGGATAAAGTTAGAAAGCGGGAGCGACTGCAACAGGCAATTAACACGTCTAAAGCGATTGGGGAATTAGCAGGAAATCCCCTTTTGTTGACGATGATGGCAA
>JBFLZA010000402.1:0-8532 GCA_040756535.1 Cyanobacteriota bacterium | reverse complement strand
CAATTTGTGCTATGTACCAAGAAACCCGCCAATGGTTACAGCCAAGATTAATAGCGGCCGTGAATTCTGCGATCGCCTCGGCAGCTTGTCCCCGCCATTGTTTGATTAATCCCGACCATAATCTCAAGTAACCATCATCGGGATAATCGGCTTGGTATTGAAGGAGTCCACCCTCACCCATTGAGAGCAAGGTTGACGAAGTGGAAATTTGGCGATCAGCTTCAAACAGTTCCTCAATGTTTGCCGAAGTCAGGCTAACTGTAAATTGTGGGACTGTATCCCCCAAGGATTGAATAAAAGCTTGGGCACCTGAAAGTTCTTCAGGTTCTCCCATCAAATCCTGAAGGGATACTGGCTGGTCAAGTAGACTAATGCTGGTGACAATGCCCCATTCTCGCTCTCGCTTGGGCAATTCCATGAGGCGATCGTAAATCGGATTAAGCTGCTTGGCAGCATTTTCCGCCCCAAAAATCTGTTGAGCATAATCTTTGGCATTGCGACTCAACCTAGCTCGTTCTTCAGGATGATGATACAGGTATTCAATAGCGTGTTTGTACTCTAATTCGCTTTGAACAATCAAGCCAGTATAGTTATTGACGACCAACCGTTTCACACCCCCATAAGGGAAGACCACTGGCGGGACTCCGGCGTACATCACTTCCTGTAAATTTAACTCGGAAGCCGCATAAGTATCTTCACACAAGGGGTAGCCGTAAACATCTAAAATTTCAATCACTGGCTTGATATTTTCGACATAACCGTGAAAGTCAAATCGCTCCGCTACGCCGAGTTGCTGGGCTTGCTGGTATAAATAGTCATTGATACCGCCCCCGCACACGATAAACCGCACATTAGGGATATTAATTTGTGCGCTCATCGACACGTAATTCGGGTGCATTTTGGAAAAGCTAATATGACCGATGCAGCCAACATTAAACGTGTCGTGAACTCTTGGCTGTACATCAGAAACTCGCTCAAAGTCTGCCGCTCCATAAACCATGCCTGTTTTTTTCAATCTCACTTCGGCAGGCAGATTCTGAAATACGCGATGTTCATAGGTGTAAGGGCTACAGGCTAAGGCAAAATCCGAGAAGTCAACCAACTCTTGGGTAATAATTTGCGGCGGCTTGTCACCAGCGACATGAAACCAAATCAGCAGGCGCATTGCTGGAAGTTCTGAGCGCAGAAACTCATACATCTGAGGATTGTTCCAAAAATGGAGATGCACGATATCTGCATTTTCTATCTCACTGAGCAGAGTATCTCTGTCTGGCTCGTTCAGGACACTCAGTCCTGCGTCCGCTGCCATTTTTATAGCATCGGGACTAGCAGGAGCCAAAGAAACTATACGATGCTGGAAACTACCGAATTGGGATGAGTACTTGGCTGTCGCAACTAGGGCACGACCAGAACCGCCACGGTAGAACCCTTGAATGATGTGGAGGATTTTGATAATTTTCATCACTCTTGAGGTTTGCGATACGCCCGAATTGTAGAAAACACACCCGGAATAATGGGCAGATGAGCTTGAGTTTGAGTGGGATCAGTTGGGTACAACAAGGGAATATCTAAGACTTCACAACCATAGGTATTTTCCATTAATTCCTGACAGGCTTGCCTGATACCCGGTTCATTGCCTGCATGATGGTACATTATTGCGTCCCGATTTTCATCATTGAGCGGCGGCAAATAATCGTGAAACATCATAATGCCTCCCGGTGCTAGAAGAGGGAAATAGTTAAGAATGTCTTGACGCACGCCTTCGTAGGTATGGTCACCATCCACGAAGATAAAGGTGGGCAGTCTACCGTCTCGTTCAAATATCTGCTGCAATTGAGGCGTGGCTTGATAGGAGAACATCCGCAGGTGCATTACGTCACCTTGAATATGTTTGAGAACTTCATAAAACTGAGGATGTCCCCCTGGTTCTACAGCAAATCCCTGTAACTGAGAGGCAATTCTCTTTAAGGCTTTGCAAGTTAAAAATAGGGAACTCCCAGCAAAAGACCCAATCTCCACAAACCGTAAAGCAGAGGAGGGTTCCGGCAGCAGGTTGCGGAGGACATAGTAGAGTTGGAAGCGCTCGTTAGGCGACATTTGACTTTGAATCCCATAAGCTACCGGGTCATCCTCGGCAAACTCAGCCACTAACATCAGATCCAAGTCGGGATTTATCGGAAACTGGTTAGGGCAGGAGAACCAGACGCCGGTTCCATCAATAGGGTTGATATCAAACTCAATCTGGCGCTGAGTTTCAAACTCATGGACAGCTTGACGACAGCCTTCCCAGTGACCGTAGTCATCCACCTGGATAAAACCTTCATTCACCACTCGGTCATACAAATTATGCAGGATTGCTTTGGTCGATTCATACCAATCGCCGTCCATGTGCAACAGGGCAATCATTCCCACAAAATCACGCATTTCCGGTAAGGTATCTTGAAAATAACCTTTGACGGTTCGCACAATGTCCGAAACTCCTAGCTTTAAGCAAATTTCACGGACACTTGCTTCAGGAGCAGCGCAGGTGCCAGTTCCCCAACCTGTTGCGTCAGCAGGGATGCCATTGCACGTATCCTGTTGAGTTGGGGTTGGCATCCCTTCAAAAGAATCAAAGGCGTACAGCCAACGTGGCTGCCTAGTGTAGCGTTTGATAACAGCAGCCATCAAAGCCGTTGAACCGCCACCAGCAACCCCACACTCAATGAAATTGCCAGGAATGTTTTCTGTACAAATACGCTTTGCCACAGAGAAAAGCGAATAGAGGCGTGCCTCGCTCAACATGGTGTAGGGGCGGATAACCTGGAGCAATTCCTGAAATTCGGCATCTTCAATTGTAGATAGAATAAACTGTGGATATTGAGTCAAAAGTTGATTGAGAAGATTTTGAGCTTCGGCATTATTTGGGAAATAGCGAAGCTCCTCATACAACGATTGCAGGGCTGCTGCTGGCTGATTTAGCCTGAGAAAACCAATTGCCCTCAAGGTGTCTAGACCTTGAGTTGGCTGTTTCGCTGCTTTTGCTTCACTCAGAAGTTCTAATGCATTTTCAACATTGTTCGCTTCTATAGCTTTTTGCGCTTGGTCGATCAGGTTTCTTACCAGTTGCGACTGCTCTTGACTAGCTAACGAAGACGAAGACTTCTCAATTTTTTTCAGGAAACCATTGGTACACCACGTCACGTTATAACCGAAGTAGTCAGAGTACTGCTGATCTATTTCATATTCACCGTGATGTTCGACGAGAAAAGCTTTTAATGCCCGATGCGGGCCGCTGCTATAAGAGGAGTCTTGAATAATATCGGAAATAATGCCATCTTCAGTTACGATATATTCTCCCACTTGAAGATAGGGATGAAAAAAGTCTAAAACAGATTTACTGGTTGCCAAGGAATGATCGGCATCTTCAATGACGAGAAATGGACGAGGCAATGAGTTCAGAAAGTCTGCTGACAAGGTTTCGTGTAAAGCCTGCCCATCTCCTTCCATGAAAGTGACACGGGGATGAGATACCTGAGTAACCTTAACGATATCTATGGAATAAACATGCCCGTCAATACCGAAATTGTTAAACAGGTCGCCAAACCATAATGCGCTCCCCCCACTTTTTGAACCGATTTCAATAATTGTGCGCGGCTTTAGATTCCAAATCAGTAGGGGATACAGAGCAAAATCGAAGGGATTTTTGAGCATCGGAACGCCCCGATAGGAGTAGTTATGGGTAGCGTTCTGAATTGACATCATCAACTCGCGGGGAATTGTTGTGCCCCAGGGACGTTGGTCAGTTGGAATTTTTGCCTGTTTAGGTTTGATGAGTGCTTTGGTTAAATATTCAACTTGTGCTTGCGCCTCAGCATGGGATGGATTATTTTCCAATTCCTGCTTAGCGGCTTCGAGAGCTTCTTCATACCGCCCAACTGCACTTAAGCATACCGTTCGCAGATAGTGCATTCCTGGCACAAACACGCCCAATGAAGCCGCTTTTTCTGCTAAGCGCAGTGCCTCCACCTTTTTGCCTTGGTTGAGTAAATCTACAGCTTGTTGGAGCATTTTTGGCACTTCTCGTTCCGAAGTCATGCTTAATTCGGCTAGCAGCTGTTGACCTTTTTTATGATTCGGTAGCGCGGTAAGTAAACGGTTTAGCAACTCAACCGCATCATCGGTACGTCCGAGTCTGGCTAAGGCAATGGCTTTACCGTAATTGAGTCCTGGCAGATCTGGCGAAGATGCGATCGCTTTCTCGAACAGACTCAATGCCTCAGTGTTATTATTGGCGTTAAGTTGTGCGATCGCTGGCTGAATCATATCTTCAGAAAGAGTTTTTATCTGTCCTGAACCACCGCTAAACATAGTTTTTTCTGTAAAATCATCAGCTTTAGCATCACGAATCATAAAGGGAGAATGCTTGAGGGGAAAGCGCATCTCTTCAGTTGGAATATTTGCCAATGGACTTAACTCTTTAGTAAAAGTTGCTTCTGGTCCAAACCCAATATTAGTTACTAAATTCACATGGGGAAGAATACTTAAGCCTTTATGAATCCAGCAGGCAAATGTCCAAGCCACATCCCAAGTATCAAAACCCTCGTAGCTATTTTGAAAAATTTCTGACCAAGCAGCAACTGTCTGAGGATCTTGCAGAATATCCCAAAGTAAATTATTATCTCGTACTTTAGGCCACATTTGCATCTCCCGATCATACAGCCGCCATGCTCTTCGCCAACTTGCCCAGCCCCATATATGGTTGTAGCGAGAGAAGTAATAGCTATAGTCTGTGGGCTTGCGCCCCAACTGAAAATTATTTCCCGAAATCGCCATTATCCGTTCGTCATCGCGATATCGCTCTAGTAATTCCTCACAAAAGCGAAAGAAAGTCGGATGGGGCAAGCAATCATCTTCAAGAATGATAGCTTCTTCAACTTGCTCGAAAACCCAGTCCAATCCACTAGAAACTCGTTTTCTACACCCTAAATTGACATCAGAGTAATTCGTTATCACTTCACAATCCCAGTCAACTTGATTGATAATTGCTCGTGCCGCTGCACATTTTGATGCTTCTCCTGATCTGTCTGCACGAGCGCCATCAGCAATTACAAGCAACTTTGGAGGCTTAACTTGGCGAATTGCCTCAAAGACTTTTTGGGTAGTATCGGGTCGCTTAAAAATAATTATGCAAACGGGAGTTTTTAATTGCCACTTATCCACTTCTTCTTGACTAGGGTTTGCTTGAACCCGTGATAATTTTGCTGTCGATGTCATCCCTTGACAATTATCTCGTGTATCTCTATTCACTGGAGAAGGATTAGTGATTTGAAAACAGGATTTCCCTAAACAAGATTCTTTCTTACTCGGCAGTCCTCCTCCCAATAAAAAATTATCACTTTTGAAAAATATAGAAGTGCAGTTTTTGTAAGTATAGGAAGGAATTAATCCGTAAAAATCAATTCTCTTAAATTCTTTTGAAGATAAGAATTCTACTCCTTTGTCAAAGCTTCTGTTATCTGTATTGTCAAAAATAATCAAACCATCTTCTTTTAGGTGATTTACTGAATTTTCAGCACACTTGTTTCTGTTGATTCCATCTATAACAATAATGTCGAAATATTTTTCTGGAAAATTGAGAATATGGTTGGCATATTTTTCTTCATCTTCAACTAGATGTAGTTCAACATTAGCTGGAAATTTTTCTTTAAGGTATGAAAACCACTCCAAGTCACTTTCTACAGAAACAACCTGAATAACTTTTTTAGAAAACCAAAGAGTAGAATTACCGCTACCAAATTCAAATACTTTAAAATTTCCTTCTAACTTATTTTCCAAAAATTCTATAGCAGGATAAGTATACCAGGGTACGGGGTTGAATTTATAATCAACTGGTTTACCTACACCTAAAGAATTTATCCAACCCGATGCTTCTAGATAATTTATTCCTTGAGGTAAATTCCTCGAAACCTCACTCCAATTCGTAGATAGAATAATACTATGCGCTAAATTTATGCCAAGCCCAATACGAATTAGAGCGGGATTTTCAGAGATTGCTTTTTTATAAAAATCAGCCGCTTCTCGAAATCTTCCTTGATTCCAAAAATAATTGGCTCTCTCTAGGTTAGATAATTCTCTATTTGTCTCAGGCATTGAACTGATAATTAGATGTTTTTTTGAGTCAATTTATGGCAATAATTTTGGGGTCAATGCAATAAATAAAATGTGAGAGCTAGGATCTAAGTTTTAACTTAGATTGACCCGGTTAAAGGTTAGACTCTTTTAACCTTTAACTCATCTGTTCGCAGTTTATTTTCTATTCGTCTGTGAACGATCGCTCTTTTCCTGTGTTGTACCTGTTGTCCCAGCTCGCTGCTTGATTCCCTCTAGCAGTGCTTTGTATTGAGGGTTGTCTGGATTCAGCTTGACAAGTTTTTCCATGGGTGCGATCGCCCCCTGCAAATCGTTCATTTGCATCCGTACCTGCACCAATCCCTGCAAAGCTAGCTGATTCTCTGGCTCCCGCTGTAAAACCATTTCATACCCGCGTGCCTGCGCTTCTAGTTGCGAGTTGGCTGCAGTGGCGGCTGTTTGGGCTTTGTTTTCTGGCTCTTGGAAGCCCTTACTGAAGAGTTCAACCATGCCAAACGATGTGGTGGCAAAAAATGCTAGACCTGAGAGGATAATGAGAATCCGCTGAATGGGTTTCTGAGAAGAGGTATTTTCAGTCATGCCCTTATCTAAAGGTGTGTAAAGTTATTAGTTATCGAGTCTTGGTGCTGTCGTTGGCAGCTTGGGCTGCTGTGATCAGCGCTATCTTTAACTTACCCAGTCTATTGCGTTTAGCGATCGCCCCCACCCAAACTTTAAACAGCAACAGCACAGTACGCTGACTGAAAACTATAATCACTCAGTAGCTGACTGATGTGTTTATGCTTTCTCAATCTCGTCAAAACCCGATTCAAGTAGTAGTAGCATCTCTCGTTGCTGTCGTCTGTATTTTAGCGGTTGGAGTGCTACAAGTACCTAAACTCAATGAGTTAAGGAGTAGAAGCAAAAACGCCTCACCCGAAGTTCTCCAGCGAGAAGTGAACTCCGAGACGTTGCGCCTCAATCTACTTCAGCACACTCCGGCGTTTGGGTTCGATAATTTGCTGGCTGATTGGGTCTTTTTAAATTTCCTTCAATACTTTGGGGATGATAATGCTCGCTTACAGACAGGTTATGCTCTTTCTCCAGAATACTTCAAAATAATTGTGGCTCGCGATCCTCGTTTTATAAGGGCCTATATTCCTCTGTCTACCAGTATTTCTCTATACGCCGCACAGCCCAAACAGTCAGTTGCCTTAATGGAGAAAGGATTACAGTCAATGACGCCTACATCTCCACCCAAGTCCTACTTGGTTTGGCGTCAGAAGGCAATTGATGAGCTGTTATTTTTGGGTGATGCTCAAGCAGCACGGCAATCCTTTGAGAAGGCAGCAGACTGGGCAAGCATCTATCCTGATGATGAAAGTCAGATGGTTGCGGCAATTTCTCGTCAAACTGCTGCGTTTCTTGCTCGTAACCCCGTCAGCAAGTCGGCGCAAGTGGCGGCTTGGGCAATGATTTTAAATAATGTGACAGATGAGCGGACTCGTCAGATTGTAATCAGTCGTATTGAGTCGCTAGGTGGTCAAATCATTGACACACCAGAAGGAATCGTAAAGATTCGACCACCACTAAGCGATTGAAGTTCACAGCAGGCGGTGAATACTGAAGGAATTGTGTCAGAGGTGCTACTATCCTCAGTTTCGCAGTAAGCTTCCAACTTCAATAGGCCAATCCCACTGCTTTGCCAATATACCTAAACCAAAACCCGATAGGGAAACAACAACTAAAATCCAAAAAGATTGCCATTTACTGTAACCTGCCGTCTGGAGATCTAACCGTACCAACGCACAAGCGGAGATCAGAACCAAAATACGGACAAAAATCCCAATCCAGTTCATGAAGACAACAGCGACAAAAGCTCCGACAATCACCGAAACAAAAGCCCTGCTATCTGATTTCAGTGAACTAACATAGAAGCTTCTAATCAGCCTCTGAGGATCGGTTAAGGCTAAAGCAATTAGCAAGATATAGGCTGCCCCTATTAACCAGATCAGCCAAGAGCTGTACAAATCATTGAGCAGCCAGCCAAAGACGCCATAGGTACACAAAAGAAGCAATAGTGAAGTCCAAGGCAGTTTCTTCACAAGCAGCATTGATCAATAGGAGAGAGCGATGTGAGAGATTCTGAAAATTAGGCGATAACTCAGTTTTATTCCATTTCACAGGTCATGCGCTACAAATAGATTCTCTCAATTGCCAAACGTCAAAGTTCTTCTTAATATTCACGCTGAATCCAAGAGAGCTAAGGGGTCAAGAGGAGAGTAATAAGAGGAATTGCACAGAGCTATAGTGAATTGGTATTGAGTCTACTAATCGTTTTTTGATGATCAGTGTTCATCGGATGTGACAGGGAGCGAGAGGTTTGATCACTCAAAACATCTTCCTGTATTGAACAGGGCG
>JBFLZA010000401.1:0-8539 GCA_040756535.1 Cyanobacteriota bacterium | reverse complement strand
GTCGGTGAAGTGGAGATGAAGCCATGAGGTAGTCAATCCAATCAGCTAGTGAGGGGGAAACCTGAGGAGCATGATCTCGCCAATTGAACTCCTCTGAATTTTCAGACAATTCAAGAGGAGATTTCCCCGTCAGTAAATGAGCGAAAGTGCGGCCGAGGGCGAAAAAATCCGATTGGGGAATTGCTTCGCCCCGAAGCGCCTCTTCAGGTGTATAACCAGCAGACCAAACGCAAGTGATCTCTCCTCTACCACTCACTTTAATGATATAAGTCTGGCTCATCTCCCTCACTGTGCCAAAATCAATTAATACTAGCTGACCTGTTGGTCGCCGCATAATGTTAGATGGCTTAATATCTCGATGAAAATATTTATTTTTGTGAAGATATTCCAAAATTTCTAGCAGTTGCTTGAGCCAGTTGAGAGCTTCTTCTGAAGAAATGGGCCCGTTTCGCTCCACCCAGTCCTGTAAAGTATCTCCCTCAACTTTTTCCATGACGAGGCAGTGCAGCAATTGAGTTCGACGGGGTACTGTAATGGTGAAATAACCATCTCCAAGAGAGATTTTAGGAATGCCTGGATGATTGAGCTTGGTTAGAATATCTGCTTCTTGTTCAAACAGACGAATTAACGTACTATTATTTTTCTTTAAAACTTTTAAAACTTTGTATCTAGAGCCTATCGCGGCTTCAACGCCCAAATCTTCAACTTCAAATATTTCCGCTTGACCGCTTGAATAAAGGGGCCTGAGTGGAGAAACAAGTCGATATCGATTCTTGATTGACAATGGAGTGCCACAGGATTGGCAAAAATTCAGGGTATTTGGGTTCTCCCGCTGTCGGCACTTGGAATTGATGCAGTAGACAACTCGATTTCGAGAAGAGCGTTGTCGTTGGGTTGTGCATGAGGCTGGCATAAGCACCTCGCTCAAGAAACTGTTAGAGATAATACATTTTAAACTGATGACTTTTCTGGGAAGGTCAGGAGTTGAGTTGTAACTTCCATCACGGTGGGTGGGAGAGAAAATCCACCTTCCGCTTTCTCAACTAGCGATCGCTGTCTTCGGGAGGCTACTCCCCCGATTAAATCTTGGAGCGATACTTCTGGTAAAGTTTGCTGTAATTCTTTAAGCGGAACGGGTTCTTTCTTTAAAGCAATCTGGTACAGAATCTGTTTTTCTAGCTCCGATAATCGCTCTAACAGTTCTTCAAAAAAATCCTGAATATCGCGAGTAATATCGATTCCGTTTGAATACTCATCTATAACTATAATCCCCTCCTAGGTTAGGAGGGGATTTATTTGAATAAATGGTCGCCTATAGACCTTTAACCAGCAACTTGCAGTTGAGCGACCTTTTGGCTGTTTGAGTTTCGACCGGCTGAATCCTTAATAGAACTGACGAATTCAGCTCGCAGACGGTGCATCTCATCAATGGTTCTACCTTTCATGAAGGCTACTCCTGCCAATCCAGCTTCTGACCAGCGAGAGCGCTCAGCGACGGCAGTCATAATAGTATCGGCCAAATGGCTAACGTTACCGGGTTCAAAGCTCCAGCGTGGCTCCAGTCCATTTAGGGATGTCTCAAGCGTAACAGTGCTTGAATGAATTAACGCGCACCCCGAAGCCGCAGAATCATACGCGACTCTCTGTTCCTCCAAGCCCCGCGTCGGAACAAATACGATGTGATAAGACCGCAACCGTTCAAAGAATGGAGCTCCGTAGTGAACGGGTTCTACAAAGCGAATCTTATCGGCATGGTCGCGTGCAAGGGAGACCAACTGTTCCTTGTACGGCCCAAAACCCATGACATCGAGCTGCCAAGGAGATATGCGATCGCCAAGGGAGATAAGAGCTTGGATTACATCATCGATACCCTTCCAAGGCTCGAATCGAGCAGGCACGATCATCCGAATAGGCTCACCAGAGGATTGTTCAAACTTGTGCCTTACCTCCTCTTCCTGCGCCAAGTCTCCCTCCTGAAGCCAGAAGGCTTGACTTGGTAGTGAGCGTTTCGCCAAGTGACTATACCGTTGCTGTACTCCAGCACCCACAAAGATTGTGCCATCCGCATCGGCAACACGTCGCTTGATTTGTGCGTCTACGAATCCAGATCTAAATGCTAACCATCCACCACTTCTTTCCAGCAGGGATACAGGGTCGCTGTCTAGGCAGAATATGCGGGTTTCCTTGGCATATCGGCGTCCGACTGCGTGACTCACTGTTGACACATCCCAAAGATAAGGCCCACAGACTGTATGCCAAACCGAAGCATCACGCGCTTCCTCAATCAGTATTGCCTTTACGGCTAGATACCGGAACGGCCAACTACGCAATCCTCCACTCCAGGGTAAAAAGCGAAACGAAAGCCCTGGATAATCGTCCAATGAAATTTCCACGGAATCTTCCATAGGTTGGTTTCCGGGATGCCTTGGGCAGATGATTCGCAGTTCTGGCTGATATTTGTGATGTGTGAGAAGGTCGCGAGCTAACCCCGTAGGAAGTGACACATGTTTCTCATCTGCCGAAAACACAGGAATGGGGAAGGTTATCTTGTACATGCTTTTCCTTTTGTTAGGTTACGGTAATCTGCGGCGGTTGTAGTGAGATGGCCTCAAAGCCTTCTCTAATTTATGACTTGAACAAGGCTGTTCAAGTCTTTTTTAATATAACTAAACCTAGATATATTTCCTGCAATTGAAAGGCTTGAATCTCTAGCGATAGAGAGCTAATTTATTTTTAAAATTCTCCTCCTTCTCAAGTAGATTAAATTGATCTCACACTTCACTTTCTTCGTCAAGTAAGCTGTATAAATTTTACAGAATTAAGAAGTGGATTCTCTTTTTCAGTAGAAAATTGCTAGTCAAATCAACGTCTAAATGGTTGAATTGGCAGGGTTGGGAAATTGAACGAGGTGAGACTTCTGAGGTGTTGTCAAGGGATTGGTTCTCTAAAAGGATTCTGTAGGTAAAATATCGATTAACTCTTCTTTAATCGATATTACAACGAAGAATTAATAGAAAGAAATTGTAACTATGAAGAAATTGTGTGAAATATGTGAAGAAAGTTTGTGAGCCTCGTAAAGAATTAGTGAAAGTAAAACTGAGAAAATCTGGCAGTATAGCTGCGTTTTTTTGGCTTGAACAAACATTCACGAAAGATAAATATCGCTCTCCCCTAACCCTTGCTGTCCAGTCGGGAGACACTCTACTGCTGGTGATTGCTCTAAGGCATCGCCCAAAACAGCGATCGCGCTCTATTTATTGCACCACCGCTTATCGGCAAGAGCAAACACCCTGCCAGAAAACTCAAGAGGGTGCACCAATAACAGATAATGAATCCCTGTCCCCTAATGACTAATGACAAATGACTAAAACTGCATGGGTGTTTCCAGGACAGGGTTCTCAAGCCGTTGGCATGGGATTGGATTTAATAGACCTACCTTCTGCCAAGTCGAAATTTGAAAAAGCTCAGGAGATTCTAGGGTGGGACGTTCTAGAAATCTGTCAAAGTCAGGATGATAAACTAGCCCGAACTCTCTACACTCAACCTTGCCTGTACGTTGTTGAGAGCATTCTAGCTGATGTACTCCTCGAACGAGGCAACACTCCCGCTCTCGTAGCCGGTCACAGTTTGGGAGAATATGTTGCCCTCTATGCCGCTAGGGTATTTGACTTTGAAGCAGGCTTACGGCTAGTCAAACGTCGGGCAGAATTGATGGATAGCGCGTCTGATGGCATGATGGCAGCACTGATTGGGTTTGACCGCGAACAACTCGAACAACAAATCAAAGAAACGTCGAACGTTGTCCTTGCCAATGATAATAGTCCCGCTCAAGTGGTGATTTCTGGGACACCAGAAGCCGTAAAGGAAGTCATGGCTAAGATTAAGGTAAAACGCGCTCTCCCTTTAAATGTTTCCGGTGCCTTTCACTCCCCTTTAATGGCAGACGCTGCCGCTCAATTCCAAGAGGTTTTGGGATCTGTCTCATTTACCGATGCACAAGTGCCCGTGTTGTCGAATGTAGAACCCGTGCCAGCAGTTGATGCAGCAACCTTAAAAAACCGCCTTCAGCGTCAGATGACGGGTTCAGTACGCTGGAGAGAAATCACGATGCAACTGCCAGGGGAAAACATCGAACGAGTGGTGGAAATTGGCCCTGGCAAAGTTCTGACAGGTCTAATTAAACGGATGTGTCCTAACGTAGCGTTAGAAAATGTTGGCAGCCTCGCTGAGTTACCTGCCTAAGAATTCATTCCAAGTCGGAACATTCATCATTTAAAGCCTTCAACCTTCCAACCTTCCAACCTACCCTTCGGGAACGGCTACGCCGAACAACCTTCCAACCTTCAACCTTTCAACCTTCAACCTTCAACTTCCATGGGCAGAAACCGCGAACCAGTTGCCAGCTTAGTCCTCTACCACATTTTTAAGTGGTCGGTCGTCAGCCCGATGCTTCACGCTTACTTTCGGGGTCGCATCTATGGTGCTGAAAATGTACCGAAAGAAAAACCCTTAGTGGTAGTGTGTAATCATGCTAGCTATTTCGATCCACCCCTTGTGTCCAGTTGCTTACGGCGTCCTGTGGCTTTCATGGCTAAGGAAGAATTGTTTCATATTCCCATTCTGAAGCAGGGAATAAAGCTGTATGGGGCTTATCCCGTGAAGCGAGAAGCCGCAGACATCAGTGCGATTCGCTCAGCACTCAATTGTCTAATAGATGGGTGGGCTGTCGGTCTATACTTGCAAGGAACACGAACACCTGACGCCCGAATTATAGATCCAAAGCCAGGTGCAGCCTGGATCGCGGCTAAAGCAAAAGCTCCAATCTTGCCAGTCAGTTTGTGGGGTACTCAGAAAATTCTCGCCAAAGGTTCACCCATACCGCAACCCGTTCCCGTAACAGTGAGAATTGGTCAAGTCATTGATGCTCCTACTTCGACTAAACGGGAAGAACTCGAAGCCGTGACCCAGCATTGCGCTGAAGTAATTAATGCCATGCATGACTTAGGACGTTGAATCAGCACACCCAGAGGCGAACTATCCTGAAAAGGAAGTTATCTTCCCATTTCCGCCCTAATTTTTATGAGTGAGCTACCCACAAAAAATCTTTTGGAGCGACTCAATAACTCGGTGTTAATCCGATTTCTGCTCCTGTTCGCCTCTGGCTGGGCATTTATCCAGATTTTGGGCTACTTTGAAACAGTCGTCGTCATTTTTAGCGTTGCAGCTATTGTCGCTTTTCTACTTAGCTATCCAGTGAGATGGTTGCGTCGTTTTTTGCCCCACAGTGTAGCTGTTGTCTTAGTTTTTTTACTGGGCATGGTCATCCTGGCTAGTCTTGCAGTTACAGCCGGATTAGCACTTTTCTCACAAGGGCAGCAATTAATCCAAAGTTTAATTGTATTCATGAATTCTTTACTGCCCTTAATAGAAAGATTGGAAGAGTTTCTGAGAGCGCGAAATATTCAAATCGATCTAAATGCTATTGAGGAGCAGCTAAGAAATCAGCTTTTATCAGGGCTTGGCGTAGGAATCGGCTACAGCATGGAAACTATAAAAGGTTTTTTTGCTAACTTTTTTATCCTCATATTTATTGCAGCTATTACTTTTTTTATGCTCCTTGATGGAGAAAGAATTTGGGACTTTACAGTAAAATTAGTGCCCAATTCTTTACAAAGACGTTTTGATAAGCTTATTCGCCGCAGTTTTTTAGGTTTTTTTAGAGGGCAAATAATAATTACTTTGTTTTTAACCCTTTCAAGTTTTATTGTTTTTTTAATATTAAAGGTGCCTTTTCCGCTGCTCTTGTCTCTAATAGCCGGACTTTTTGACATTATTCCTGGTATAGGAGCGACATTAGGAGTGATAGCTGTTTTTTTGATTGTTTTATCTCAAAAAATATGGTTGGCATTTCAAGTTTTACTGGCTTGCATTATACTTCAGCAAATCCAAGATAATTTAATTGCACCTAAGGTGATGCAAGATGCACTTAAAATTAATCCAGTTGTGGTATTTTTTGCCTTATTAGTGGGTGCCAGAGTAGCAGGTTTATTGGGAGTTTTTATTTCTATTCCAATCGCTGGCGTGATTGTGAGTTTGTTTGAAATTGAGGAAATGAAATCAGAGGAATAAATCAATTTTTTCTGAGTAATTCTGTTCCCCTTAGCTCAACCCAGTACAATAAGAAAAAATCAAAACGGAATTTTTCATAATGCAGGATTTAAGAACTCAATTGGCAGAAAGTCTGGATGAAGCTGAGATGGAATGGCTGAAACCTCACATAAAGCGCGATCGCGTTGTGGTTGTCCATCCAGAGTTAGATTTGCTCGATGTTGGGGTAGCGCTTGCCAGTGATGATGCTCTCTCGGTACAACACTGGATTAGCGAACAACTGCTGTGTAAGCCTTCTGTAGACCAATTAGCAGATTGGAATAGTGATGATACCAAACGATTCCAGGCTTTAATTGTACAACCCTACGTTTTAGTGAAAGAATCCCCAAGTGAAGAAGCGTGATGCACAATCGCTGATCACGCTCCCACTTGATTAATTATCTTTGAAGCTTGACCGCAGGGTGGCACCGGTACGACCGGTAGTCACCCAAAGAACAGCTCTTGCGCCATCTCGAATCGCTTTCTCAATGGGTTCAGGTGAGCGCTCTGTAGGAATTTTTACAGGTTTTATCGTAATTCCCCGACTACCAAATACAATTTCACCGATTACTCTAGCGCGGCGCATATGATCATCAGAAGTAATCAAATAAACGCTATCAATCCCCTTGGCCTGCAACTGCTCGGCTAAAGTTGTGAAGTTCGTTACCGTATCTTCAGCTTGATAGTCTAGATGAACGCGACTCGCCTCAATTCCTGCCTTTGCAAATACTCGTTTGGCATACCACCGAGGACTACCCGAAGACACCCAAATTGGCAATTTGGGATACTTCTGTGCAAACTTAGCGGCAAATAACTCTCGCTCTTCCTCTCCCCCTAACACAAAAATGGCTTCCGGTTCCACAAAATAGCTTTCAACTTGCTTATAGCCATAGATAAGTGAAAGCGCCAACACTGGCGTCAGTAGAGAAAATACTTTAACTCTAAAACGCCGAGTCGGTGAAAACAATTCTCGCTGCCAACGGGAGTAAATCCTCAAAAGCATGAAACAAGTGATGAATCAGGTTGTCTTGATGCTATAGTTATGCGCTAAACTTGGGCATTTCCTCATCTATCCCTCTCCCTACTTCTCCAGCAATGCTTATCCTAAGAACACTATAAATAGTATAAAAAGGAGCGAAGGGATTGAGGTTGAATGAGAGATTTGCCTAACGTAGCAGCATAGCAGTCTAAGAGTACTGCTAACTGACTCAAAAACAAGGCAAGGAAAGTTGAACTTGTCAACTCAACACTTTCCTCTTCAAAACTCTGGCAGTCCGTACAATTTTTGAGAAACTTGGCAACTCTCTCAAAAGAGTTAACTTGAAAACAGCAGCTTGTCGCGATCGCTTTCTTAATCAAGAGCGATGTCAATTGACCTAACCGCATCTAGGTTAGCAAAGAACGGGACTGGCCGGGGTCGAACCGGCGACCTAGCGCTTCAGATTTGTGTGAGTTTCCTCACTCTCCGGACTATACCTTCACCTTGGGCTTTTGCCTTTAGGTGGTGGCCGTCTAGTCTCTCGACCTTCCTAATTCAAGCATTAGCGATTGATTTATCGCTGTCTGACTTAGGCTTGGTTCGGTATTGCCGTGGAGGGCCTCAAAACAGACCACTCTTTAGGTTTCACCGAATTTGACCACATTCACACATGACGTTTCCGCCACGGTGCCCGATTGTTCAGGAGGCGCTCGCTCTATCCATCTGAGCTACAGCCCCAATCTACGCCCCCTATTATAACCAAAGCTGCTGCTTAAAGTAGAACCCAAGGGAATTTGGCGCTAGAAATCCAGGGTTCATGCCAGGAACCGCCGCCTATTTCCAATCCACAAACAGAACTGCTGGCTTTTAGGATAATTTTAGAGCTTCCCTTGTGCCGCGATCGCAATTCCAATGACAGCAGACCGTGCATGGTGTCGCGACAAAAGAAGATTAAACCCTGTTCAGTCGGTGCTCTCAACGGTGTTCCTGGTTGGTCTGTTGTGCCTGTTAACTCAACTTCATAGTCCGCATTTTCAGCTTGTATCTGCCAGCAACCCCAAGGCTGTATCTGCCAACTGACTTTAGAATTCCAGGGGACGAATTCGTAGAATTTACCCCCGTAGTGGATGCCTACTAAAGCAGCAGATTCTTCCCACGAGAGCACTTTCCGTATACCACCACCTGCCGTAAGAGCAAGGTCGGATTCACCATTGAAGCTGTTGCAATTGAGCCAAAACCACTTTTTGGGAAAGGCATGACCCCAGTTTTTCTCACTATAGGCGGGAGCATCCGTGAATTCATAACGCTTACCATTCCACTCAATCCAACCTGTTGCCAACCCGTGCGCCATCAAAATCTGCCATCCGGGTTCAAATATCGGCAAAAAAGAGAGCCAACCTGCTGTGGATTGCT
>JBFLZA010000400.1:0-8548 GCA_040756535.1 Cyanobacteriota bacterium | reverse complement strand
ATTCTCTGCTGTTACTTTACAACCCACTCCATATCTACACAGCCAACGGGAAGTAGTTCCTCAAGTTCCCCAATCTCATCCCGAGTTGCGTTCAAAGATAGTAGTCGAGACAGAAACGGGACACTCCGGACAGGGAGACGCTCCACAAATGAATCTGCTACGTATGAATGCAACTGAGTATCAAGATGACGAGTCAGGAGTTGAAACAAAATTCAATTCCAATCAACCGCAATCCCCTGCAAAAGGAGAGGAAATTGCCTTAACTTTATCGGATGCGGTTATCCTCGCTTTAGAAAATAACAGACCCCTCAAAAACGCCTATCTGGAAAGAATTGTTCAACGGCAAGAACTGGCAGTTGCTGAAGATAAGTTTGTCCCCAATTTGACCCCTACCGTATCTGTATCCCTTGCTCAATTAGGGCAAAATACAACAACAACAGATGGTGATGTCGGAGTGGGAGCAACCGTTGCTGTCAAAATTCCTACAGGGGGAGAACTGAGTTTTAGCTGGGCAACCAATAGCCAACCCCTTACTCAAAATAATTTGCTTACTACCTCCAATGATGACCCCTTTGGTCAGAATTTGCAATTGAGGTTTAGTCAGCCTCTTTTAAGAGGAGCTGGAACTACTGTAAATCGAGCGTCCATTGATATTGCTAGACTTAGTGAGCAAATTAATCTTCTGAATTTAAAATCAATCCTCATCAACACGATTACAGACGTGATTCTTGCCTATCGGGAATGGTTGAGGGCACAAGAACAGCTAGAAATTGCCCAATTTTCCCTACAAAATGCGAAAGAATCCTTAGAAAATTATCGAATTTTAATCGAAGCAGGTAGACTCGCACCTGTTGATATTGTTCAAGCAGAAACCGATATTGCTAATCAGCAAGTCCGATTGATAGAAGCTGAAAATAATCTGGAATCTACCCGATTAGCGCTACTGAATATTTTGGATATTGACCAAAATACGGTGATTGTCCCTGCTGACTTACCCAAAGCAACTCCCATTGCTCTAGATGCCGGAAAATTGAGGAAGTTGGCGTTTACTAATCAGCCAGAGTATTTGAAAGCACAGTTGGATATAGAAAGGACAAAACTTGGCTTGTTACAGGCTGAAAATAACAGGCTTTGGGACTTGAATTTTAATACCAGTTATGATTATACCTTGAGTGATAACAACAAAAGTGATGTGAGAGTTGGATTGGCATTGAGTCGGCAACTGGGCGATTTAACAGTAGAACGAGATTTTCAGCGCAGTCGAATCAACAAACTTCAAGCCGAAAATACCTTGGAAGAACAGCAAGAAAGTTTGGAACTGCAACTTAAAGATCGACTTCGGGATGTACAATTAAGTTTTTCTCAAGTTGAACTTGCTCAAAAAGCCACAAAATTATCAGAAAGGCAACTTGAAATCGCTAGAGAAAAGCAGAAATTGGGAAGAGAGATTACTGTGTTTGAGTTGATTCGACTTCAGGATGATTTAGTCCAAGCGAGAAATTTAGAGCTGAATGCAACAATTAACTATCTCAATGCGCTAACACGACTCGACCAAACTCTCGGTACGACATTAGAGACCTGGCAGATTACGATTGAGAGAACGGAAGCGTTAAAGAGAGAGGAAAATTAAAGTATTAAATGACGAATCTGAGCACAACTGTTTTAGTTTTAAATCAAGGCACGGTACTCAATAGGGGAAATCCGTTGAGTGTTGCGCCAATGATGGATCGCACCGATCGCCATTTTCGGTATTTCATGCGGCAAATTACCCGCCGTACCCTGCTCTATACAGAGATGGTGACGAGTGCAGCGATTAGACATGGCGATCGCAACCATCTTTTGGGCTTCTCCCCTGAAGAAAACCCCCTTGCCCTCCAAGTGGGGGGAGATAATCCTCAAGAATTGGCGGAATGTGCGCGGATTGCCGAAGATATGGGCTATGACGAGATTAACCTCAATGTCGGTTGTCCTAGCAGTCGTGTGCAGGATGGTAACTTTGGCGCTTGCTTGATGGCACAACCGGAACGGGTGGCAAGGGCAGTGGAGGCGATGATTGCAGCAACTGGTTTACCTGTTACAGTAAAGCATCGCATCGGAATTGATGATTGCGATCGCTATGAGGATATGGCTAATTTTGTCCGTATCGTTTCTGCCGCAGGTTGTCAGCGCTTTACTGTACACGCCCGGAAGGCTTGGTTACAGGGTTTAAGCCCGAAGGAAAATCGCGATATTCCCCCTTTGCGTTACGCTGATGTGCATCGTCTCAAGCAAGAGTTCCCCCACCTATTTATTGAAATTAACGGTGGATTGACGAGCTTGGAGCAGGTAAAGCAGCAATTAACCCTTGTTGATGCTGTGATGATTGGGCGTGCAGCTTACGACAATCCCTATCTCTTTGCCACGGCGGATGCTGAGATTTACGGTGAAGAGGTTACCCCCCCAACTCGTCACGAGGTTGTCGAAGCGATGTACTCCTATATTGATAATTGGGTGGCAAAAGACCTCAAGTTGAATAAAATTACCCGCCATATGCTGCAGCTATTTTCGGGGCAACCGGGTAGCAAAGTATGGAAGCGCCACCTGACAGAAAATTCCTGTGTTCCTGGCGCTGGTTCTGAAGTCGTTCGCGAAGCATTAGCGCAAGTGCCTTTTGAAGCCATTGTTTACTGATATAGCAGTCGCCAAGGCAACTCTTGACTCTCGCTTTCATACTGAAACCAAAACCTGTCAATCTTTTCCCTTCTGCCCTCTGCCCTCTGTCTTCTGCCCTCTGCCCTCTGCCCTCTGCCTTCTGCCCTCTGCCTTCTGCCCTCTGCCTTCTGCCTTCTGCCTTTTGCTATACATCGGTTGCCATTTGCATTTAGAACTAGCTGGTTAAGTCCGCGATCGCTTACGCTTAACGCTTAACTGGGCATTTGACGGTAGGAGTAGTGATTTCTTGAATGGACCAATTTCCTGTAGATGGGACAAAAACCAGCTCTCAGAGCAGTCCCCCCTTCGGCAAAATTACACAGCACTTCCTCACTAATGGCTTGCTCTTTACAGCCTGTATGTGGCTGTTGAGCCGATTGCTAATATTAGCAGCCATGTTCCTCATTGCTCCTTCCCTGCCAGCACCACCGAAAGGTGTCATACCAGAAGTGAGCTGGGATGTCTTCGCTGGATGGGACGGTGAGTGGTATCGCAATGTCGCACTTGATGGCTACGAATTTGCCACTGATGGTAAGCAACATAGCGTTGCCTTCTTCCCCCTCTTTCCTTTAATCATCCGGGGAGTAATGACTGTTGGCTTGCCCTTTGAAGTGGCAGGAACACTGGTGAGTAACCTGGCATTTCTGGGTGCTTTGATGCTGCTGTACGTTTGGGTAGAAGAACGTCACGGGAGAAAGGCAGCGCGGTGGACTGTCGCGGCTCTCTCATGGTGTCCCTTCTCGCTCTATGGCACTGTAATTTATACAGAGGGGCTGTTTATGCTGTTGAGTGCAGCAACCTTACGCGCCTTTGAGAAACGACAATATGCATGGGTAGGATTGTGGGGAGCTTTAGCCAGTGCCACTCGGTTGACTGGAGCAATGCTCGCACCTGCATTGCTGCTTGTGTCTTGGAGAGCACGTCGAGGAGCGATCGCATATCTTGCCAGCTTAGCGACTAGTGTAGGATTACTGCTGTTTATTGCCTATTGCGGTCTTCGTTTTAATCACCCTTTTGCCTTCGTCCATGTCGAGGAAACTTGGGGCAGAGAAGTTGGTTTTGCATGGCAGGGTTGGTTGGAAGTCGCGAGAAAAATTGCCGTTGGCTCGATTGATTCGAGAACGGGTGCCCTGAAAGACCCTTCCCATTTAGCATTATTTGTAGGAATTTGCCTCACCGCTTGCCTCTCTTGGCGCTTTCGCCAACGGCTCGGCTCAATTAAGGTGGGTTATGGCTTTTGTGTTTTAGGGTTGTTGCTTTGGCTTTTGGGAGGCGACTGGCTGATTAAAGCGGTGATGGTTTTTGGTGGGCTGTATTTGCTGTGGCGATCGCGAAATCAACTCAGCCTTGCTGTATGGGTCTATGGTTTCTGCGTCTATGCTTTAATCCTGAATGCAGGGCTGACGGTATCGATAGATCGCTACGCTTACAGTATTGTATCGGTAGCGATCGCATTCGGTTTATTGCTTGCGCGTTACCCTCGTTGGGGATACCCAATTCTGGGCTTCTTTGCACTCTTGTTAGTCACATTCGCCATTCGATTTTCCCAGCAGCTGTGGGTAGCGTAGTCGGTACTTTCTCCACTAGCAGTTCAGATCCCCTCTAACAAGTCGGGGATCTGGTCTTATTCAACACAGAAGCTAATCATCATCATCAGTCAATCGGCAACGCCCGATCGCCTTACAGTCAATCCGCTTTTCGCGATCGCTAATAATAGTGGCTAAGTTCGGTCGTCCCGTGAGAGCGAGTCGCCAGTCAGCCCAGATTTCATATAGAGTATCGACAATGAAACCAATCACAGGTAGCTTGGTGGCAGCATAAATCCACCCCATGCCCAAAATTTCGTACACTCGACGAAAGACCTCCACATTTTTGATCACAGTGCCGTCGGGGAGTACCGCATGAATTCGACCCATTGCCGTCTCAAAGTCTACCCCGCCATTCGCTTCAGGAGTATACTCATCGTCTGCAATGTCCACAAACGCCACTTTTCCTTGCCCCGCATCGCGTTTTCTCAAAAAGTTGACTTCTCGCACACACAGCGGACATTCACCGTCGTACAGTAACTTGATTTGCCAGGACGGCTGTTCAGGCACAGCAGCAACTTCTACGGATTCTTGGGGTTGGGTGTTTGACGAGAGCATAGGTGGTTAGAGAATCAATTAGCGTTGGAACCGTTGTTAAAAATCTCCCCGACAAGGAGATGGAGATTTTGCTGGCTTGGTTTGTTACTAATTGTAACGAGTTGACGATGCCATTCGGTACAAAGGCGTTGAGCGTGCGATCGCTCTTACCTATCTTGCCAGGAAAGCCGTTTCCCTGAACTCTCATCATTACCTGGAGCAGCTTCCTTAATTTTTGATAGGAAGAAAGCTATCGTTGATACTTACTAAACCATCACCGTAGAGAACTTTGATTTCATGCTTATCCCCATCTTTTTCCGAGAGGGTATAGATGAAATGCTGATACTCTGGATTGAGTCCTGTTAATTCATAATTGAGATTCTCCAAAGAGAACGAATCTTTATACTGTGCTAGAACGGCTTTGAGTTCTTCTTTACTAAAGAATTCTTCTTCGAGGTTCACGATTTGACTTAATTGCTCAACGTCTTGGCTTTGAATGGCGCTCATATATCGTTCTACTGAACGATTGGCGTATAAGGAATAGAGCAAAAAGGGTTCAACGAAACGAATCGTTTGGTCTTGATAAACTGCAATGTCTTTGCTAAGACCGCTCTTGTTATAGATGCGGTAGTTAAAGCGTTGGATGGGAGTTTGATTGCCTGTTTTACCGAGTTGTTCAATATTAAGGCGTTCAAAATTAGTAATTTCTTTCCCTTGAAAGTACGCCTTATAATGGTTGAGGGCTGCTTGCACATTTTCAGGGGCGCGATCGCGCTCTAGCAAGTAGGGGCTAAAAAAGTCAACATCTTTCTTATTAATTGCCTGAATCATAGCGGCAATTAACGCATCAGCTTCTTCAGGTGTTAGAGCCTTTGAAGTTTGAGCGTTTGGAACTTGACTTGTGGTTTGTGGGGGTGATGTTTCCCTCTGGGTGGGGAGTTGTGCTGCTTGAGTGCATCCTAAAAGCAGGAAGCTAAACAGGATACCGATGAAAATTTTTGACTGATTCATGATTGAAGCGGGGAATATTTGTATCTTGTGCAAAGACGCAAAGAAAGAGCGCAAGGCTACAGATGTTAGGCTCTAGATGTAGCCTGCTATCTCTCTACAAGGTTTGTGAATGTGTAGCAAACCTTTAGGGGAAGTTAGTTAGGTCGTATCACTTACCGACGAATGACAAGGCTGTATTGTCCTGCTTGAGAAGGGTTATTTCCTTGAACTCCAATGCGATACGTTCCTGTCTTTGAGAGCTTAAAACGAATGCGTTTTTCATCAGGGTTGTTGGATGCGATCGCATAATCGCTAGGATCGTAAATGGTGAGCATGGGGTTGAATTGTTTGCTCTCAACAGCAACTGTCACCGTCTCACCGGCTTGGCCCTGAAAGGAATGGTAGCTTACTTGCCTTTGTCCAACCTTGCCTGTCTCACGAACTTCAGGACGTTGCGGAGGACGAGGAGTGGCAGGTGTTTGCCCTCCTTTCTCCTGAATCGCTAGGGTATAATTGCCCCGTGCTGGATTTTTTGCTCCTTTGATAACAACGGTATAGACCCCAGTTGTCGGAAGATTTAAACGGATTTGAGAGTTCGTCCCATTAGCATTATCATTTTCAGCAATTAAACGACCGTTTGGGTCATAGAGTTCCAAGTAGGAATCGAACTGACGACTGCTTAAGGAGATGGTAACAAATTGATTGAATTCAGCCCGAAATTCGTAGGTTTGGTGCTTCCCTTGATTCAAGCGTCCTTCTTTACGGATATTCAAGCTACTAGACTGAGCATAAAGAGGTTGGGGAAATAACAGAGATTGGCTCAGGGGAATTCCTGCGATCGCTAAAAACATCAGAAGTGAAAAACTGCTCTTGGTTAGAGATTTCATCGTTGCTAAAACTTTCAAACGAAGCTATACCAATAATCAGGTTTTGAGCAATTAGTAATTTTCTCACTTCTTACTTACTGCCCATAACTTGTTTAGAATTTGATTATCAGCATATTTCTTTGTAAAGCTGTTCAACTTCCCCCATCTTGCTCATGCTGTTGGGTGAACCACTTGGGAGGTGATAGCTGAATAAGTAAAAGAGCTTAAGGTTTTTCTGACGCCGAATTCTCTGTATCTTCTTGGTTAATCTACCAACTCATCTATGGAAAGTCTCAACAGACCACACAACGCTTTCGTCTGTGATAGATAGAGCGATTGTAACAATAGGATTCCACTTGAGTAAGACTTTTATTTCAAGTCAAAATCCCTGCCAGACTCAAAACAAATCCAGGCAACACATCTTCTCCTGATAAAGTGCTGGGGTTGTCCAACAGCTCCACATCTCTCCCTGGACGAAAGATTTCCACCTTTCGATTTTGGATATCAATCAACCAACCTAACCTCGCCCCGTTTTCCCTGTATTCCTGCATTTTGGTTTGCAGAGGTTGGAGTCGATCCGAACTGGAGCGCAATTCTACCACCAAGTCCGGGCAGATATTGGCAAACGTTTGCTTCTGCTCATCGGAGAGCGAGTCCCACCGTTGCTGGCTTACCCAGGACGCATCAGGAGAGCGATCGGCTCCATTGGGTAAAGTAAATCCTGTGGAAGAGTCAAAAGCAATACCTCCTCCGCCCAATTCCTCAACCCACTTGACAAGTTGATAGGTAATCTTTGCACTTCGCTTCCCTGTTTCCCATCCTGTCGGTGGATTCACGATTAATTCTCCTGTAGCTGTTCGTTCCATTCTCAAGTTTTGGTTCGCTGCTGCCAGTTCAACAAAATCAGCATGAGTGAGGGAAAGCTTCAGGTTTGTTGGGAGGTTAAGCTGTATACAATCTGTCGGTTGACTGGGTACGTGAATAGTTTCGGCTACTGTCATCGTTTTCTCCTGACATTTCTACAAAAGTGGCAGGTTAGCTTAAATCAATAAAGTTTTATCCTATCTAGCTTTTCAAGATTGCTTGCTATGGCTCAAGTATGCTGTTAGCTGCTCCAGTGCGATCTTCTCAAACCCTAGATCGTATCTGCTATTACCCCTACATCCTCAAAGCTCGATATGATTGAGGTAGCTACAACTGTCTAGGTCTATGGCATACAGTGACTTCACCCTGAGAAAGGCGAAAGAGGAGCTAAATCTGACCTTTTTGGAGGGAGGACGCTTTTTACCCAAAACCGAACCCATTGCCCCCAGCCCTTACCTGGCAGAGTTTCTAGCAGAAAGTATTCCACTCGCGATTGCGACAGGTTCAGAAAAAGCCCGTTCTGAGCTAATTATTAGTCCAATTCTATTTGAAGTCCGCAAAATCTTAAATCGGCACATTAGCCTCTTTTCGGGTGAAGACTTTACCGTAGATGTACAAGCTGGATTGAGCGGTGTTTGTGACTTTTTAATCAGCCGTTCTCCCGAACAATTGTTAATTGAAGCACCTGTAATTGTTATCGTTGAAGCCAAGAAACAAAATCTTAAGGGAGGTTGGGGACAGTGCATCGCCGAAATGGTTGCTGCCCAAAGGTTCAATGCTGCTAAAGAGCAACCCATCTCCACTATTTACGGAAGTGTGACTAGTGGGAATTTGTGGACATTCCTCAAGTTAGAAGCACAAACTGTAACTATTGATCTAACCGAGTATCTGATTCCTCCTGTAGAAGAATTGCTGGGTATGCTGGTGTGGTTGGCGAAAGAAGAATAGAAATGCTATGCCAACCGTTCTACAAACATTCCATGTTCAGGCGTTGCTAAACCTTCCTGCAACACC
>JBFLZA010000399.1:0-8562 GCA_040756535.1 Cyanobacteriota bacterium | reverse complement strand
AAACCATGACACGAGGGTTAGGGGTTTATGGCACAGCGATGGTGATAGCCTACATCTTTCCCCCCTTTTCTGGAGAGAAAACCCTAACACCAACGTCTCAATACTTCCTCAATAATGTGGCGTTTCGCCGCGAGTTTTTACTCAAACATTCCATTCCCACTGAACTACCCCTCTATCGCGGTAACTGCGCGATTCATGCTCACCATCTTCTTCAGCAGGGTTATACCATCTGGAGACAGCCACAAGCGAGAGCCACTCACGCTCCCCCCTCAAGCTTATCGCACTGGTTCTGGCGGTTCTTACTGATTGGTCACGATTACTACTGGCAGAACACTCTGCTCGCTCAAACTCATGCTACCCAAGATAGCGATCTGCGCTTCGCTGCTCCGCACCATGCTTACGCAAACGCAGCAGCGCTTCGCTATCGCAACTCGATGTCTGGGTTCAAAGGGAAGTTACAAGTGTTTTGCGATCGTGTCGGCAAGATGTTGGCGCATGAACCCCGTCATCTAGTTTATCTGCCTTTTGCCCTTCCAGTTGCCTTGAGTGCAGCCACTTTAGTTGCTGTGGGTTATATCATTACTTCTTTTCAGCCCAACTACTTGCTAAAGACGTACAACCAGATTTTAGGGGAAGTTTAAGAGGTTTGGAGGGATTTATGCGATCGCTCAACTTATGCTGTAGATTTGACCTAAGAAAATCCAGGCAAGGCAGCTAAATTATCAGGGGACACCAATAATGGCGGCAACGATGCGTTCATCAAGGGGTTTCACTTCGGGAACCTTAAGTGCTTCGCGGAGCTTTTGTGTCTCAATGGGTTTCTCAATTAGCTCCTTGTGGAGGTGCTTGAGGCGCAAAGGTGCGGAGGGTCTTCGTTTTTTCAAACGCTCGAACCACCAAGGACGAATTAGATCCAGCCACTGCTCAGCCAAGATGCTGAGGTCTATACGCTGTTTCCTAGACTCCTCCTCTACCAAATCAAGCCACTCCTGAACTAACCACTCACGCTCAATGTCCTTATCCTTGGCAGCTTTCTCCTTGTATTTCTTGAGAACCCGCTTCATCTCCACAAGGGCTCGTTGCTTCTTCTTAGGCAAAAGCAGTTCCTCAGTCTGCTTGAGTATATTTAGGAATTTTTCGAGCCATGTCGTACCTATTTCAAGGGGACAGTCTTTAACCGGAGAAACCAGATTTTCTCGTAATTTTTGACTGATTTGCTGCAAGTCAGTTATCGGCTTTGCTTCCAGGTAATCAAGATAGACCCAACGAGGTGCGCCCCATTCAGTTCCAGCAATGGCAAAGAAAGCCCAAGGATGCTGTGCCTCAACAACACTCAGCGCCGAAACTATTCGTGCTTTACTGGTTCGTAGCTTGTCGTAGTCTTGGGGTGGAACGAGAGGTTGGTTGCCCTCTACTAGCGATCTCACTGGGTCAAACACATCTCCCAGTTCATACCCGCGTCTAGCAACTGCTTCCTCTGCCTTCAGCGTGGCGATGTCTTCTTCTGGTGTAACAACTTCATTCGATAAGTCTTGGTTTTTCTCTTGGGATGAGTTTGTGGGCAATGGCACGTTTGATCCCAACAAATCAGAAACCAAGCCGTGGCGAGCTAAAAATTTCCTTTCAGAAGACCGAAGAGCAAACTCCTCGCTATCCTCTGGCCACCATACCTCGATGGTGGAGTGGGGGCTGTCCATACGATCCACCCGACCAATTCGTTGCTCTGCCAAGCGGATTACACTGGGCATAGTCAATTGGACAACTGCTGAGGCTTGCTGAAGATTAACTCCCTCAGACATTGCATCTGAACATAAGGCAATTATTCCCGATTCCTTTGACCCAAGTTTAAACAGTTCATTGATACGTTTGCGCTCTGTTTTATTGGCACCAGTGGCGATAAGTGCCTGACCACGCTGATATTTGTCAAGGCGGCGCTTGATGTCATGGAGAGTGATCGGGCGGCTATCAAAAGCGATTACCAGTTTGTGAGTGTTCAGCAGTTGGATGAGTTTGCTAGCCTTAGTCTCCTCTCGCCACTCAGAGATCTCCTTGGACAACTCGGCAATATGTTCGTAAATGCCTATCTCCTCCTGACAAGCTTGCTTATGATTGGTAGAACTACTCAGCCAATCGGGTAGCTCGACTTGAAGCTTATTCTTGGGAGGTTTGCCAGCTATTTTCTGCAAGGTTTTTCTTAAATTACCCGTTTCTTTCCCTTTGACGTTGTCTAGAAGCTTAAAGTAATCTTGGGCATTCTTAGTTCCACAAATATGTTCAAGCAGCGCTGCCCGTGAAGAACGTAAGCAAGCCATCACCTGATAAGCTGCCAATACCTGGGCACTCTTGAGCCGCCATTCGAGATATTTTTCATCAGTCCAGCCTTCCTTACGGAGAAATTCAGGTAGTTCTAGGGTTTCCTTCAGATTCACTAAACCAAGTAATCTTTGAGTCGCCTCACGAATCTCTTGGGCTAAAGTGCGATCGCGATTAGTTTCCCCACAAAAGTAAATCTCTGGTTTATGTTTAGGGTAGCGACACGGTTTGCCAAACCGATCCTTATAGCGTTCTGGTTCTTCAGCAATCATGCGATTAAGCATGGTCTTTGTGCGCCGAACTGTAAATTGCTGGATTGCCCTTCGCACCTTTTCCCGAACCTCTTGAGGTATCTTGTCCTTTAAGCTGTTACGTTTGCTCCATATTGGTCTAAGAACTTCCAATAATTCATCATCGAAGTTGTCAGCGCCCAACAGTTCGATAATTGCAAGCAAATCCTGTGTTCCTCGATTGATCGGAGTAGCCGTAAATAGCAATACATAGTCAGCCATGTTGCTGAAGAGTGTCTGCGTTCGTTGAGAATGGCGATTTAGAAAGTTATGCGCTTCATCGACAGCAAGGACTTGGGCACGACGAATAGCACGAATATGAGTAGGGCTAGTAGTGTCATCATCTTTGCTGAAACCTGAGTTACTGAGTAAACCGTGAGAAACTGTTTTGACACTCTGACCACAATTAGTAAATTCCTCCTCCCAAGCCTCTTCGACAGCGGGAGGACAAATCATTACAGGCATATCCTGCCGCATCCGCCCAGTTTTCCAAATGTGGTTCATCAGGCATTTAATCAGGTGAGAACCCATACGGGTTTTACCCGAACCTGTTGCATCAGCTATGAGTACGCTACCAACATTTTCGATTACCCAAATTGCTTGAGCAATCCCCTTCTCCTGAGCAGGCCACAATAGAAGTTCATCGCCAAGATAGCTAGTAGGTTTGTATTTTTTTGCCCACTCACCCTCTAGCAATTCTACACAGGCTCTCGCCAATGCTTCCTGCCAAGAAACTTTGCTTAGAAGCTGTTCAAGCAACTTAATTAGTTCTTCGTTGTAATTTCTTCCCAGCTCCCAAATGCTCTCTGCAAGTTGGCAAGCTTCATGAAATCTTGCGTTTTCCCTTGTTCGCCTAAACCGTACATTTCCTTCTATTTGCCAGCACAGTCCGGAAGTACTGTAATTGCTAGAACCAATAGTAATAGCATTGTCTCCGTTATAAATTTTGGCGTGGATGGGCTTGTTTTTAGCAATTTTTACCTGAACTTTTCCATTTTTGATTAACTCGATAGCAGCAATAACTTTGCCACACTTTAGGATTGATATTCCCCTCTCTAGCCAATAACCTTCTATTTCCTGAGAGAACTTTCCAGAGTAACGGAACTCCTGCGCTGTTGTCGGATAGGGTTCATGCCCTAGCAAAAGGCGGATAGTACCAAAAGCATCTGGATTCCACAACTTACTATGGCAGTAACCAAGAAAGTCGATAATTTTATCGAGTGCAGCGTAACCAGTAATAATAAGTGGGTTCTTCGATTCATCCAAATCTCTCTGAATAACTGATGCTACCTGCTTATCAGAATAGTTATAGGGAAATCGCTCATAATCAGGCCAGTCATTATCCCTTTCCTCAATAAACATATTCATGCCCCTTATCCAGTGATGGGAAATTCTCGCAAGCCTACTACCCCTAAATAGCACTATCACAACACGTTTTCTGACAGCAGGAGTGTTTTGCTTGTAGCCAATAGTCTGTTGGATTAAGCTAGTAGCCCGCAATACAGGAAACTTCAGCATTGTTCTTCAAGTGAAGAATGCTGAAGTTCATTTACCAACGTTCAACCTAGACTGAGAATAGATTTTGAAGTCGGTCTGACTATGGATGTTGACGCAGCACTGGTATTTGCAGATGATTTAGTTTTTGCCAAGACAGGAAAACGATTGAATGATCTGCAAAGGGCTATATTTCGGGGAGCTTGGCGAGGTAAAAGTTACAAAGAAATTCACCAAGATTGCCGTAACCGCTGTGAATGTGCCCACCTTGAGCGTAATGTTGCCCCCAAGTTATGGAAACTTCTGTCAGATGTAGTGGGGGGAAAGGTTACTAAAGCTCATCTTCAGGGAGCAGTGGAGCGAGCATGGGAGAAGCGATCGCACTCCGCAGAATTTCCACAGTCTCAAGAGTCAGCCCAAGAAGAAAGAGTATCCAACAATCCTGATTTTGTTGGACGTGAGGGTGAAATTGCACAAATCAAAACCTTTGTCAAGCAAGGGGTAAAGGTCATCGGTATATATGGCAAAGGCGGCGTAGGCAAGACAACTCTAGCTCAGCGATACTTGGAGACTCAGGGGTTTGAGGCCAAGACACTCCAGATCGGGATGGAAACTGAATACATCACTCCTGTCGAAAACTGGATTAGGCGCTGGCTACGTCAGGACTTCAAGGAAGAGGCAGACCAAGATTTCAACCTAATGTTAGACCAACTGAGACAGAAGCTCCAGAGTCGCAGAGTTGGCGTGTTGATAGATAACCTTGAACCTGCTCTGGATGACAAGGGCAAGTTTATCGAAGCTCATCGCCGCTACGTGGAGTTGTTAAGAGTTTTGGCAGATCCATCTGTACAATCCATCACATTGATTACCAGTCGCGAACGGTTGAATGAGTCGAGAGTGAAAGTTAAGGCTTATGAGTTGTCGGGATTGAATGAGGAAGCATGGCAAGCTTTTTTAAACCGTCGCGATATTAATACTGACTCTCCTGCTTTTAGGGAAATGCACGAAGCTTATGGGGGAAATGCCAAAGCAATGGAAATACTATGCGGTGTAATTCAAGCAGACTATGAAGGGAATTTATCTGTGTATTGGCAAGACTACAAAAATGATTTATTACTTAATTTTGAACTGAAAGATTTAGTTGCTAGTCAGTTAGAGCGTTTACACCAACTTGATAATGATGCACATAAACTTCTCTGCCGTTTTGGATACTATCGTCGTCAAAACATTTTTCACATAACAATTGATGGATTATTGTGTTTAGCTTGTGATGTATCAGAAGGACAACGAAGACGAGTAGTTGAATCTTTGAAGCAGCGGTATTTAATCGAGTTTCATAAAGGAGAATACTGGCTTCACCCAGTCATTCAATCAGAAGCAAGAGGAAGATTAAAGACAAGTGAAGCATTAACTGATAACCTACTGCTGTTAATGAAGCAGCAAATTGATGCACTCCTAGATTCAGAGCCTAAATTTCAGCAATTTCTCGCTTGGGTAAGCCAGAAATCTAGTTCAGTTCAAACGCCGTACAAACTAGCGGCTGTTCGTGCCTTTTACTTTACCCTGATTGGTACTCCTGCTGTTGACCTTAATCTTGCCCCTGCCCTTGACTCTGCCTTTGCCCGTGACCTCGATCATCCTCCCAGCCCTCTCCCTGCTTCTTCTTTTACCTTTGCTCCTGCTCTTGCTAAGGCTGGTGCTTTTGACCTTGCTCTTGACTTCAGCCTTGTTGTTGCGTACTACGACACTGTCTATGGAGATGACATCTTCAACGATACTTTTTCAATCGATATGAACATTTATAATGCCCTTGAATATGCCGATGCTGATGAGTGTGAGTGGAAGCAACCACTGCAACAACTCAGAAATCAACTACCCGACTCAGATTATGATGACGAAGAAGAATTGGAAGCATGGTGGACAAATGAAAGTCCAGCTTGGATTGAACAATTAGAAGCTTTGATAATTAAACATCGCAATATCGATATCGAGTGGCAGTTTCGGTTCAGTTCAGAAGACTGGCAAGTGCTGCTACAGTACTATGATGCCAATCGATTGCTGGTGGATTGTCTCAATAATTCTTCTAATGTGTCTCCTGAAGTGCGCTCGCAGATTGAGGATGAGTTGTTATTACCGATAGAAAAGTTGATAAAAAGCACGGAGACGATGTAGAAACCAAAACACTAGGTAATAGTGATTAACCGTCGATCACCAATCGTCAATAATCCCCAATCTAAAATCCGTATGAGTTACTTCCTGCATGTACTTTGCCAAAGTTCCCAGCTAGCACCCAGCAACGAGATTACCGATTTTATCCGGGATGGCTGGTATTTCGACAAGCCACCTAATTTTAAAGTACAGCCTAGCGCAGAAGCGGAGGATGAGACTCATTGGAAATTCATCACCGTACACTACCAAACAGATAAGCGCCCCGTAAGAATCGAACTAAACCTCAACGACCAACTTCTCCAGCAGGAAATCGATGAGACGATAGAAGTTATTCGTAAGTCAGGGCAGTTGAACCAGCAGCAAAACCTTGTTGAGAAACTTGCTGCTAGCAAGCAGGTTATTGCAATTGAAATCGATTATTCGGGGTTAACAGACGCCGCTTGGGAAATGCTAGATTGCCTCGAAGCCTATTTAGCTAAGAAATTGTCCGGTATCGTTTATGCACCCGAAGATGGTTTTTATGATGAAAACCTACAGCCAATTTACAAGCTGGAAATACCTGTAAATGTAGGGTAAAGTGCGATCGCCTTCGAGATAAGGTGAAAGTGCAATGGACTACGTCCCGCTTCGCGATCGCTCCTCTCAATCCACTTGCTCTGGGTCAATTCCTGCTGCACGCAACCGCTCTGCTAACCGTTCTGCTCGTTGCCTTTCCTGCTCTGCCCGTTGTCGTTCCTGCTCCACCTCTTGCTCTACCTGTTGGACGCGTCGCGCAATCTCCACATAAGTCGCAAATGGCTTACCATCAAGACGATAAATTTGTAACTCCTCTCCAGATAAATCAAAGCGAATTCCCAATCTAGGACTCGTCCAACCATCGGGCGAGTCAATCACATCTAAACGTTCCTCTACCCGCAACCAACCACTTAAGTCATTTTTCTCCGGGTCGTACAGGTAATATTCTTCTACACCATAGCGATCATAAAAGACCTGTTTTTTATTCATTTCAGTTAGGGTGTTGCCAGGGGAAAGGATTTCAAACACCACCTGAGGCACAACATTATCCTCTTTCCACTGCATATAGGAACCTCTGTCTCCCTTTGGTCTACCAAAGGCTACCATCACATCAGGAGCGTTCCGAATCTTGTTATTCCCCTCAACTGGATACCACAGCAAATCGCCAGCCACAAACACATTTGGATCATCGGCAAATAGCCACTCCAAATTGTGATAGATCACCATGATCCAGCGAAATTGCTTAGTATTATCTGCCATCCGTTTTCCGTCTCTTTCTGGATAGATTATGTCTGACTGAGAAAGAGATTGTAGTTGAGAAACCATGACTAAAACCCGTAGATAAAATCTAACGCTGCTTTTAATGGTAAATTAAGCGCGTTTTGAACGGATGAGCATCACTAAAACTCCAGGGGTCACTGGTAACACATAAGCAGGTGGACGTAACTAAACCTCACACCCAGAAGTCGGGTTTCTTGAAAAAAACCGACTTCTCGACCCCTACGAATTTTAGGTTTAATGGTGCCTACCTGCTTAACTAATCAGTATTAGTACTACTGAACTCGAAGTCACTCCCACTGAGTAATCAAACCATCTCCCATCACCCGAAGTCGCCTTCCGCGCCAGTACACGCCTTGCCCAAACGCCCCCATCGCCCAAACAACAAAGCTGAGTAAATCCCGTAAAGGCAACGCCCACAGCCAAACTAGGAGTTTAGGACAGCGCAGGCTGAATATCGACACGAGGACTTGAGTATAGCGAATGAACCAGGTGAATAAAGTGAGTGCGATCGCCCAATTCGCAAACCCCGATATCAACAGCACAGGCAGACAGTAAACCGTACCGTAGCAGAACACCATTGTGTAATATTGAGGGCCGCGATTGTACCGAATCGTCCTTGCCCAACGTAACTCCCGCCGGAATACTTCCTCCACACCCTCCTGACCGGTATCCGACTCCAAAACATAGCGAGACAATTCAACCCGATACCCTGCCTGTGCTGCCCGTTTGCCTAAGTTGTAGTCTGACCCAATACGGTTCAGGTGCAGCCCGCCATAGTTAGCTAAGGTAGTTTTGCAGGTAGCGATAGTGGTTCCTACCGCACAGCGAAGCCCACCATCCAAGATACGCGCAATCAGAAGGCTGGGAATAAAGACAAAGCAGCGACCGAAGGAAGCTAAAGCCGCTCCTATTGACTGGGGATTGTAGCCGATAAAGGCACAAGTCACCATCCCCACTTCCGGATCGCTGAGGGGTGCCGTAACCGTGCGAATATAGTCAG
>JBFLZA010000398.1:0-8582 GCA_040756535.1 Cyanobacteriota bacterium | reverse complement strand
TGGGCATCAGCACCATGGCGTTCAACCTCAACGGGTTCAACTTCAACCAGTCTCTCATCGACTCACAAGGTCGTGTGATTGGTACCTGGGCTGACGTACTCAACCGCGCTAACTTGGGATTTGAAGTAATGCACGAGCGTAACGCTCACAACTTCCCTCTCGATTTAGCTGCTGGTGAGGCTGCTCCGGTCGCTCTAACCGCTCCAGTTATCAATGGCTAATTCGTAAGATTTAGCTAAATAAAAAGCGTCTCCTTTCAGGGGGCGCTTTTTTATTTGTAATTCACTGGAATGACAATGGAGGATAAGAGTTTGTTTGATATCGAATCTGTTGGCATCAACATTAAGTATTTTTTAACGCAAAGGAGCGCAGAGGGCCGCAGAGTTTTTGAAGCTGATCTTGGTTAATTCCGATGCCAGAGGAAATGATATTGCTCCATTGGGAGGGAGAAGAATTAACAGGTTTTCCCTTTCCCCTTTCCCCTTTCCCCTTTCCCCCAGCTCTTAAAGGAGTAAGCGTTTATGGCAATTGCCAAATCTTAATAGTGTTGTCGAAACTACCACTCACTAAAGTTTTGCCATCTGGGCTAAAAGCTAAGGAACGCACATCGTCGGAATGCCCTTTGAGTGTGCGTAGCAGTTTACCCGTGTTCAGATTCCAGATTTTAATCGTAGTATCCTGACTACCACTTCCACTAACTAGGATGTTTCCATTAGGGCTAATGGCAAGAGCACGCACCCAATCTTGATGCTCATTTAAAGTTTTAGTACGTTGACCCGTCGATAAATTCCACAATTGAATGGTGCCGTCTTCGTTGCCACTAGCCAAGGTTGTTCCATCAGAACTCATGGCAAGGGCAAACACTCGCTCGGAATTACTGTTGAAGGTATGGCGAATTTCCCCATTGTCCAAGTTCCAAATTTTAATCGTATTGTCAAAACTACAACTCGCTAAAGTCTTGCCATCAGAGCTAAGGGCAATGCCGAAAACCCAAGCCGAATGTCCCTGAAGCGTGCTTTTCAAAACAGGTTGGGCCCCGTTTTGCTGATTGTTCAATTGCCAAACTTTGATGGTGTGGTCGAAACTGCTACTGATTAACGTTTTTCCATCTGAACTGAAAGCCAAGTCAGATACCCAGGCAGAATGTCCTTTGAGGGTGTGGAGCAGTTGACCCTTCTCAATGTCCCAAATTCTAATGGTATTGTCATCGCTACCACTGACTAAGAGCTTGCCATCCGGGCTAAAAGCGACGGCATTCTCTCCATACAAATCCCCTCCTAAGCTGCGTCCAGATGTGGGGATTGTGCCAGCTGTATTTTGCTCCAGATTCCAGAGTTTGAGCATACCATCTCGACTGCCACTAGCGATTGTCTTCCCATCTGGGCTAACGGCAACGGTGTTGATTCCGTAGGATGCCCCAGAGAATATGCTGGCGATAGGTTCTTCGAGTTGTTCCTGTAGGGCATTCGCATCATTTTGTTGCGAAATCGTTCGAGGGAGTACAGTAGCTGTCTGGGAAATGCCAGCTATTGCATCATCTTCCATTTTTTGAGGCGAAATCGTTCGAGGGGGTACAGCAGCAGGTTCTGGGGAAGGCGATAACTGATTATTGGTGATTAATGACTGGTTATGGAGGAAATTTAAATCGTCGTACATCAACGCCCCCGCTACTCCCAAACAGGCGAATACACTGCTTAAGAGGAGGAGGTTTTTCGGTTTGACAACTTTGGCCAACAGTTTTTTGAGTTTTGTTGTTGATGAATCTTGGTCATGCACCAAAGTTTGCAACTGTAAACCAACCAGAGAGTTGGTAAACTCAGGCGTCTGCTTCTGGAACTGTAGGGGTTCCCAGTTGTGGTCGATCGCCGCAATGCGCTGTAAGATGACTTGGGCATTGTGGGGTCGATTGTCGGGGAAAGGTGCCATCAAACCATCAATTAAATCCGTCACCGCCTTGTCAACTTGGGGGGCTTGGTGCTGCCAGAGCAACTCCCCAGTGCGTGGATCTTCAGGAAAGTTATGAGGAGATTTACCCGTCAGCAGGTAGACAAAGGTTCGCCCCAAGGCAAAGAAATCAGATTGTGGCACGGCTTTGCCCTTGGCTTGCTCTAGTGGAGTGTAGCCTGGAGAAGTCATGCGCCTGATTTCTTGCTCCCCATTCACTTTCACCAGGGAAGCGTTGCTCACTTCTCTGGCACTCCCAAAATCAATTAACACTAACTGCTCATTGGAAGTGAGGATGATATTGGAGGGCTTGATGTCGCGGTGAAAATACAGTTGTTGGTGAACTCGATCTAAGATTTCAATAAGCTGTTTGAGCCAACTAAGAGCTTGATCTTGAGAGAGGGGTTGATTTTTGTGCTGACGTTGCCATTCTTCTAAGTTAATGCCCTCAATTTTCTCCATCACCAGGCAGTGCAGGGGCTGGTGGCTATCTTTTGGTAAAAATGTAAAGTATCCATCCCGCTCAACGCGAGGAATACCGGGATGACGCAATTGGCTCAATACTCTGGCTTCTTGTTGCAAGAGAGAAACGGCTTTGGGGTCATTAATCAGCAGCACCTTTAAAATTTTCGGCGTCCCTCGGTCGTCCACTTCATAAGTTTTGGCAAAACCTCCTTCCCCCAGTAGATGCTGCACACGATAGCGTTCTTGTAGCACAAGCTGGGAGCCACAGTTACAACAGATTTCGTTGTGAGCATTGAGTGGGTCAGCCGGTTTTGGGCATTTGGGGTTGATGCAGTAGCTCATAGGACGCCTTGAGAATTTGCGTACTGATCGAGTGTGATGCACTCACTCTTGTAAGCATAACGGTAGATGCGGGGATGCGATCGCTCACAAACAGCATCTTTTAATGTAGAGGACATCGCTAGACGATTGGAGTTTGTAGTATAATACTACAAAGAAACAGTAGAGAACTTTTTGATAGTTATCTCAGGAAGAAGAAATATGACAGAGTCGGTTGCCATCAAAACTCCCCTGACTATGCAGACGCAACGTCGTATTCTCACAGAGTTGTTCAATCATTCCAACAAGCATGAATAGACTTCCGAATTCCTCTGTGAGCCTTGCGGTAAACCTAGGCACACATCAAGGAAATTTCAATGGATTTAGAATTATTAGGCTGGAACAGTTTTTTTTCTGAACAGATTCCCAGCTATCTTCTATCGGGATATACCGTTGGTCGAGTCGCCCTTGAGTACAAGAATACTTACATCCTCTACAGCGAAATTGGGGAACTCTCAGCAGAAGTCGCCGGAAAAATGCGCCACCAAGCTAGTGGACGCATAGATTTTCCAGCAGTAGGAGATTGGGCAGCAATTACTGTCAGAAGTGATGAACACAAAGCAACAATCCATGAAGTTTTACCAAGGAAAAGTAAATTTTCCCGGAAAATCGCAGGTGCACTGACGCAAGAGCAGATTGTTGCTACCAATATTGACACAGTATTTTTGGTTTCGGGTTTAGATCTTGATTTCAATCTCAGAAGAATCGAACGCTATTTGATTCTGATTTGGGAAAGTGGCGCGAATCCTGTTATCGTTCTGAACAAAGCTGACTTGTGTAATGAGATTGAACACAGGCGGGCACAAGTAGAATCTATCGCCCCAGGAGTACCAATCATTATCCTGAGTGCATTAGAAAACAAAGGATTGAATGCCTTAACCTCTTACCTCAATAAAGGGCAAACTGTTGCACTGATTGGGTCTTCTGGAGTGGGTAAATCAACCTTGACGAACCAATTAGCAGGTCAGGCAATTCAAGGGGTTCAATCAGTCCGTCCTGACGATCATCGGGGGAGGCACACCACGACGCATCGCGAGTTGATTATCTTGCCTTCTGGAGGATTACTAATTGATACTCCTGGTATGCGGGAAATCCAGATGTGGAGTGGAAATGAAGGATTGCAGGAAACCTTTGCTGATATCACATCAACAGCGACTCTCTGCCGCTTCCGCGATTGCCAACATCAGAACGAACCTGGTTGTGCGGTACAACAGGCTATCCGTGATGGTCTACTTGATGCTCGACGATTTCACAATTACCAAAAACTGCAACAAGAACTGAATTACCTCAACCGAAAAAAAGATCAAAAAGCGTCTTTAGTGGAAAAGGAGAAATGGAAAAAAATCCATAAAGCTCTTAGAAAAAGCCACAAACGGTAAGCAACATCGATAAATGAGGAGTAGGGGCACGGGCTTCCCGTGCCCTTGCGAAATTAAAATATCTCCAACCCCAACAAAAGATAACTACTGTAACTGCCAGACCTTAATCGTCTTATCCTTACTACCGCTAACCAGAGTCCGACCATCCGGACTAAAAGCAACTGAGTTTACCATATCCTGATGCCCTGAGATAGTCGCCAGCAGTTCACCTGTCTTCAACCGCCACAGTTTAATCGTGCCATCCGCACTACCACTCGCTAGCATCATGCCATCCGGACTCATCGCGACCGATAAAACTGTGCCCTCATGCCCCACAAGAGTCTGAATCAGGCTACCTGTCTGAAGGCTCCAAATTTTAATCGTTTGATCAGCACTACCACTGGCTAACGTCTGTCCATCGGGCGTTATGGCAAGAGAGGACACAAATTCAGTGTGCCCAGAGAGGAGATGAGTCGGAGTTTTGCAATGTTCACCCGTACAACTACTGTCCAAATTCCAAAGTGCGATCGCTTTATCCAAACTTCCACTAGCCAACATCTTCCCATCTGGACTGATAGCCAGGGAACGCACTGAGTCAGAATGAGCAGAAAGGGTATGCAATAGCTTACCCGTATTCAGATGCCAAATCCTCACCTTATCGTCACTGCTGCCACTGGCAATTGTCTGACTATTAGGAGCGATCGCTACCGTATATACTGAACCCAAATGTCCGGAAATCGTTCGCGCCAGTTTGCCAGTGTTCAAATTCCAGATTTTAATATCCTTCCAACTGCCACTAGCAATCCATCGACCATCAGGACTAATGGTAACGGTATAGGCGTGGTGCGAATACATCGGTAAGATCCGGATTGGGGTACTACACCCTTTGCCCGTACAACCCTTGCTCAAATCCCAGACTTTAACGTTTGAGTAATCACTGCTACTAACCAAAGTTTTCCCATCTGGACTGATGGCGAGGGAGTGAAACGACGATAACGCTCCTGTTAGGGTGTATTTTAAATCAACCTTGGGTACTGTCAGATTACCGGTTGAGGCTGACACACCAACTGTTGTAGGTTGGGTAGGAGATAAAGCCTTGAGCGGACTAGCACTAGAATCTAAAGCCGTCGGTGAATCAGAAGGAAGAATTGAGGAAGGATTCAGTTGAGAGTAACCCCAATAAATAGCAATGCCTATACCAACAACGGCAACTAGCGATCCCGCAAAGGTGAGGCAAAAGCGGCGGTGACTAGACGATAACCCACGAACTGAGTGGTGGGTAGGCATTTTCTGTTCAATCCCTGTAAAAGTTTTCCTCTTGCTTAGATTTTAGAGCTAAGAAAAAGGGAAAGCTGAGGAGTGTCCTCAGCTTTCTAATTTATTAACCTAATCCTTCAATCACGGGATGGAAGTAAAACGCGAATCCTAAAACCAAATAGGTGGCTAGAAGCAAGGTGCCCTCTAGCCAGTTCGACTTGCCATCGGAACTGATGGAATTGGCAATTAAGACAGCAACTACCACCGCCACTAGTTCAAAGGGATTGAAGTCTAAATCCATCGGCTGCCCCATCAACCACCCAGCAAGAACCAACACGGGCGCAACAAATAGGGCAATTTGCATACTCGATCCCACTGCCACGGTAAGGGAAAGATCCATCTTATTTTTCATCGCCACGGTAACTGCTGTCGCATGTTCAGCCGCATTACCAATTACTGGCAGAAGAATAACCCCAGTAAACAGGGAGGATATCCCTAGCTGAGAGGTAGCTTCTTCCAAGGTGTCAACCAGCAGTTCAGATTCGCCAGCGACTAGAAGAGTGACAAATAAGAGTACCCCAACCCACAGCCAGACGTTAGGTTTGTGTTCGGTTTTCTCTTCAGCTAGGTTGGATTCCGCAAGATTTTCGATGTCCACCATGCCAACATCGAAGAGATAGCTGTGGGTTTTCATGGAAAACAACAGCGTCAGTCCATATACCAGAATTAATACCACTGCAACGGCAATGGAAAGCCGCTGGATTGTCACTTCGCTGAGACCAACGGAGGTAGCGTCCATCGCGGTTGGTAGCAGTATGGCAACCACAGCCAAGTTCATTGAGGACGCATTCACTCGCGCCACGATGGGCTGAAACTCTTGCTCTTTGTAGCGCAAACCTCCCAACAGCATGGCAAAGCCCATTACCAGCAGTAGGTTACCGATAATCGAACCTGTAATTGTGGCTTTGACCACATTGACTAGCCCCGCATTTAATGCAATTAAGGCAATAATCAGTTCTGTGGCGTTGCCGAAGGTGGCGTTAAGTAACCCTCCCAACGAGGGGCCGGCAACCACGGCGATTTCTTCAGTGGCAGTGCCCATCCATGCCGCTAGGGGAATGATTGCAATACAGGATGTAATAAAGACTACTGCCGATCCCCACTCCAAAAAGTGAGCGGCAATGGAGATGGGGACAAACACCAGCAAAATGGACAAAATTGTATTCTTGTTGAGCATCTAGGTTTTCCGTACTTGAAGAGTCGTGTTGGAGTTCAACACTTAGGACATATAGAATACTCGCATCTTGCAGAAGTCGCCCAGAAACCCATCCCTTTTATGAGAGGAATCAATTCACATAAATTCACAAATAGATAAAAAATATGTCGTTGGAGGGGGGTCAGAGATGCTAAGGAACTTTTATTCTGCAATTAAGTTCCATGAACTTACTGCAATTTCCGTGAACTTACTGCTTGTTGGCGGTAAACATTGCTGTTGAATAGGAATAGTGTCAACACTTTTAAAGCTTTCCTTAAACCCAATCCTAACCATTTGCTTACTCGCTTCCCGCTCTCCGTCTACTTTCATTCGTTCCCTATTCAGATTACTTCCTTAGAAGTAGACAGGAATTTGAGCGATCGGCTGGGTTCTCTACCTTCACACTCAATTGGTAGGGTGAGGAAAGCTATCTGACTCGTTTTTTCATTAATTTGGTAATCCCATGACTTCTGCTGCTGAGATTCCAGCTTCACAAGCTGTTGCAACGGCGTCTATTGCAGAGTTGCAAGATAACGCAGGGATCGCTAACGATCCCATAAGGACAGCCACTGGTGTCTACGTGACTGTACACGGTCATTTCTACCAGCCGCCGCGTGAAAATCCTTATCTCGATACCATTGAGCGTCAGCCGAGTGCTGCTCCGTTCCACGACTGGAATGAGCGCATTCACCACGAGTGCTATCGCCCCAACGCCTTTGCCAGGGTGCTGAATGAGCGGGGTGAAGTGATTGGGATCGTCAATAACTATGAGTATTTGAGCTTCAACATCGGTCCCACGCTAATGTCTTGGCTAGAACGCTACGATGTTGAAGTTTATCAGCGAATTCTGGAAGCCGATCGCAAAAGTGCCGATCGCCTCAACGGGCACGGCAACGCGATCGCTCAGGTTTACAACCACATGATTTTGCCCCTCGCCAACGAACGGGACAAATACACTCAAATCCGCTGGGGGAAAGAAGACTTCCGCTCCCGCTTTGATCGCGATCCCGAAGGGATGTGGCTGGCGGAAACGGGGGTCGATTATCCCACTCTAGAGGCGCTGGTTGACGAGGGGATCAAATTTATCATCCTCGCACCCTCCCAAGCAGAGCGCTGCCGAGTGCTCCCCACCGATGAGCAACCCGTTACCCAGTGGCATGAAGTCGGGGGGGGCCAGATTGATCCCACGCGCCCATACCGTTGCTTCCTGGCTGATGGCAGATATATCGACATCTTCTTCTATGACGGCCCAATCTCGCGAGATATGGGATTTAATGATGTTCTGAGCGATTCCCATAACTTCGCAGGACGTATCGGTCAAGCCGTGCGTGGGGATCATCGACCCGCACAGCTTATTTCTGTAGGAACCGATGGGGAAACATTCGGGCATCACAAAGGCGGTACAGAGAAATGTCTCGCCTACGCATTTACCAAAGAATTTCCTCACCGAAACTGGACGGTAACGAACTTTGCCCACTACCTCAGCATTAATCCGCCCACTTGGGAAGTGGTACTCAAACCCGTAACCGCTTGGAGTTGCTCCCACGGGGTTAACCGTTGGCAGGATGATTGTGGTTGCGGCGGCGGCGGACTCTGGCACCAGAAATGGCGGCGTCCGTTGCGGGAAGCATTGAATTGGTTGCGGGATAAGTTAATTAAAGTTTACGACGATGCGGGTCGCCAGTTCTTCCTCGATCCCTGGGCAGCACGAGATGAGTACATCCAGGTGGTTCGCGATCGCTCCCCAGAGAATATTGAGAGTTTTCTGGATCGTCACCGGACGCGAAAACTAACCGCCACCGAACAAATCGACGCCCTCCGCCTGTTGGAAATGCAGCGTCATGCCATGCTGATGTACACGAGTTGCGGTTGGTTTTTTGAGGAAATTTCCCGTCCTGAAGGGGTTCAGATTCTCCGCTATGCGG
>JBFLZA010000397.1:0-8589 GCA_040756535.1 Cyanobacteriota bacterium | reverse complement strand
GAAGGTTGTCGTACACTGCTCTGGCGGTATTGGACGAACGGGTCATGTGCTCGCGGCCTGGTTAGCCAGTGCTCGCGGATTCTCTAACAATGCGGCGATCGCGGCGGTCAGAAAAACGGGCAGAAATCCCTATGAAGCGGCGATTGCGGCGGTTCTGAGAGCTAGGAATCCGTTTCAGATTGTTGCGGCTCTTGATGCGCTTCTCAATGATTGTCGTCAATCTTTTCAACGTGACGATTAACTCTGTAAAAGTTAGGAGTTGACTCTTGGCTGTACAAGTACCACGTAACAGCGATCGCTCTCAATTTAGCTACGGAACTGGGCGAGAGGCGTGAAAACGCGGCTACCCTTGGCTTTATTTAGGGAGAAGCCCCCTTTGTCAAGCTATACTTGACGCTTTGTCCGCTCAAGATGTAAAGTGTTACTTGACAGCGAACAGATACAGCCATGAAAAATCGACTGAAAGAACTCCGACAACTGCACCAATGGTCACAAGCTGACCTTGCCAGGGAATTAGGAGTCACTCGTCAGGCAGTCAATGGTTTTGAATCGGGCAAGTTTGACCCCAGCCTAGACATGGCTTTCAAAATTGCTAGTCTGTTCAACGTTGCACTTGAAGACGTTTTCATCTATGAGGCGAAAAATTCTATGCAAACACTTGTTGAGCGATTCAAAAATTACTTTGGTTTCGAGTTTGGTTTCGAGAGGTTCACTGAAAAAGCAATCAACGCAGTTCAGTTTGCAAGAAATGAGACAGTACGTTCGCACAACTCACAAGTCGAGCCAGAACATTTGCTTTCTGGCTTGTTAGCTGATCCAACCACAATCTCTGCTCGTTTACTTCGAGCAAATGGCTGCCAAGTGAACATCGAAACCAATGAACATTCTTTTGAATCCCGTGAGAATCCAAGATTTAGCCCACAGAGTAAATTCGTTCTAGAGCTTGCCTTGCAAGTTGTTCGGCTTCAGGGTAAGAAGTCTATTGGGACTGAACATCTATTGTGGGGTTTAGTCCGTTTAGCTGAAACAGATAAGACTATTCTGATTGACCTGTTTCAACGATACGAAATTGATCTCGAAGCCTTGAACAATCAACTAGCAGAAACGGTCTAAATCACGAATAACATCTCGAACATCTATTGATAATCTGCTGTCACCACTAATGAACCACAGGAAGATATGCGTGTCTAGCAGAATTTTCATTTGCCCTCGCTGCACCAGGGTTGTTATGCGTCGATCTTTGGATAGAACAAGCCATGAAGGAAATAGTTTTCGGTGTAATGAACATGTCCCAGCCACCCCAAGCTTTGCAGCGATTCCTGTAACTGAGTTGGTTCATAGAAAATCTTCACAATGCGGTAAGTTCGCCCATCATTTAACTTCCGCTCCGAGTATCCTTGCTGATTCAACGCTGCATGGTTCCGAGCCGTAGACTCTTGGGTAAACAGACTATCTACAAAAAAGACCCGCCCATTTGATTTTAACGCTTCCTTCACCATTTGCCAGAAAGGTGCAAATTGTTCCAGCGGTACATGAGAGAGCCAAAAACCAAAGAATACAAAGTCGAATTGTTGGTTAGGAGTCCAGTTGAATAAGTCAGCAACAATGTACTCTACAGACGCAGAACCGATACGCTGCTGATTTAACGCGATAACTTCTGGCGAAGCATCTACCGCAGTAAGACGAGTTGCAAAAGGGGCTAGATGTTGCGTCCATAAGCCTGTTCCGCAAGCCAGTTCTAAAATCTCACCTGATGGTTTAGAAGCCCAAAGCGCAGCTTCTACTTGGGAAACTTCAGAAAACCACTGTTGACGATGTTTCTCTCCGCGATCATAGCGCCCTTGTCGGAAAAACCACTCGTCGTATTCTGAAGCACGTTCACGGTAGTACTGAATTTGCTCTTGCAGGATATCAGCACTCATTGAATACAGACCTCTTCATTACTGGGCTTGTCGTGATTTTACCCGACCTCAACTCCTTGCATCCCACAGATCACCTACAACCTACGCCCCGGCAGAGGACTGAGGCGCATAATGCGAGTCAACTGCGATCGCTCTTGCCGATGCTCTCGTTAAGCATAACCATGATGTTATCAAAGCGCTAAAAGCTTGGGAGCCTGCTCAACTTGCCTACGGTAACCAACTTCTGGTACATGGTCAGAGGTTAGGCGTTCGCGTAGCGTGCGCTTCGCGCAATCGCTCTCAATTTAGGTACGGTACTGGGCGCAAGGCGTGAAAATGTGGCTATCCTTCGCCTGTTTAGAGGCGGTGATCGATCTTGGCTGTCTTACTTGTACTTGAGAGTGATCAGATCGTAACGGTTAGGCTGCTTCATGGATCTCTTTGTCCTGAAATAATCGCTACAGCATTTACAAGCGAACGAGTAGCTTCTACACAAAGTGCAGCCTCACGGAAACTTGCGTTTCGTTTATGTTGAAGAGTTACTGCAAGCTGATAAGAAACTTTTACATATTTGCGTAGTGCTTCATTCGAGCCACCTGCTAACTCAGTAGCAATGTAATTTTCTAGCATTCTTTTAGCATCAGTTTCACTTGGGTCTACCCCATCCACAGAAGGATGTAAGTTAGGATCGTATACTGCTTGCGCCAGAGATATTATTGCTTCGCGACAAAGCAAACCTACAGTTTGGTAGTCTTCTTCATTCTTGGCATTAGCCAATAATTGCACTATCTTATCTATGTTACGGTCAACCCTTGCCCACCCTGTTGGCTCTATAACCTGCTGAGTTCCTTGTCGCTGTAAGGATACTGTTAAGCTATCGATAACTGGTTGATAAAGGTTGCTGATGTAATTCCGACGGGATTGATAACTTGGCAAGCTGCCATCGCTCCACTTACCATACCAACTCCATAAGTCTGAGTATGGATTTGGATCTTGGATACCCACTACCTGTAACTTTGAAATTATCGATATTCTCCGTTCTTTATACTCATCGTTTACTTGTTGAATCCGTGAACCCCCAGTGGCAACGTCAATCATCAAGGCTTTTTGCTTGTCTATTTCCTGTATGAGTTCTTTTGCTTCAGAGTAAACAATAGTTTCTTTGCCGATGTTGTTTACTGGATTTATTCCAAGATGAGATGCCAAGTCTAATAAAGACTGGTCATCAGCCTTTTGAATCATTTCAACAACATAGCCAATTTTGTCTCCAGACCATTGCTCTGCCCAGGGAAGTCCAAATTGGCTCAGGGTAAGGTCTATCAACGAATAATCAGCAGGAGCTAGGCTATTTGCGATCTCTGAAATAATTTTTATTCTGTCTGAGGGCTTCATGGCAAATTACATCGTCGATCATGCTTGTCAGCACCCAATGGTTGGCTTACTGATGGGAGACAACTGTTCACATCATAAATGACGGTTGAATTCAGCGCTTGATACATCACAGTTTCAGACGCTGTTTAGGGAGTGCGATCGCGGGCTAGCATCTCGGCTGCATGGTCTTGTTATGTTGTTCCAATCGCCCTTAGGAACTCTATATTAAGCTCCAGCTTCTCTCCCAACCACAAAGAACGGTCAGTATGGTCTCCCACATCATCCCCTGTCTCAGGGTGAATGAGAATATCCAACCCCTCACGATTGAGCATCAACCAGGGGACAACCTTGCCAAATTGCTCCGGTAAGAACGCAACTTGATACATTGCTTTTGGGTGTGGACCAATCGATTTGTCATGCCAACGTCCCAGTTGCACTTCAAAAGACGCGCCCAATCCTTCGCGTACACGTGCTGCCGCGTCACGACTGGCAGTATCGAAGTAGATATGAGCATGAAAACCAGTAATCTGGGCGGTATCTTTCATCGCGTTTAGCTCCACTTTATCTGAGAGTGAACTAATCGTAACGGTTGAATTCATCGGCGGCAGACAATACTTGCATCATAACTCAGACTCTTGTCTATCCAGTGCAATAAGATGTTAGGCACTGCTCCATTAATATCCCAGAACCCTTCTTTTGTTTGAGTGAATTCGGAAAGTGCAAGTTTCCTTAAAGCCCATTCGCTTGTAGATATTTACACCATCCGGCGCTGCCTGAAGGGTGGCAAGACGCGCTCCAAGTTTCTTGGCATAATTGAGCGTATAATGTGTGATTGCCGAGCCGTAACCGCGATTTCTAAATTCTTGAAGCGTACTGATATCAAAGAGGCTTGCTGTCTGCGCCAGCAAAAAGATTGAACTCGTACAAACAGGCTTATTATCGACATACCCCAGAAACAATCTCAAAGGACGATTCTCCAAATTATCCAACTCGCCCACCCGCCGATAAAATGGCATAACGAAGTCATCTGGTAGCTCAAAAAGTGAAGCGATAATCTTTCCAAACTCATTGATTTCTTTAAAAGACTTTGCCATGCGGAACTTTAGCTCAGGGGGATACTGAATGTCTTGTGGTAAATCATCAAGATTGGCAACCATACCCATGTCCGCTTCATCTTCGATAAATCCATACTCTTCTAAGGTTGAAGAGACATAAGCATCCCGAAATTCCTCACAAGTCCACCATGCCGCTGTTAAACAAGCTGAATTAAATTCTTCGCATACCCTGGCAATAGTAAGCCTTCCGTCTTCGTCCTCGAATTTTTTACTAATAACAAGATTAAAAGTATCTGTTTTGTAGCCAGAATTGATAAGGATGTAACTTTCGGTTTGTTCGATTTTCATCTCTGGAACAAATTGGCTGGGGAAATAAATATTCTTGCCAATGAGTCCTGCAAAAAGTAATTGAATTTCGTCGTGTTTTCTAAATTTTTCTTCTATCATATGCATTATCTCCACTTTTTCAATTTTATAAAAAATTAAGCTTTATATTATTCCAAATATAATTTTTTATAGCAAAAGGCAGAGGACAGAAGGCAGAAGGCAGAAGGCAGAAGGCAGAAGGAAAAAGATTGATGGGTCAAGGTTTGAGGATTTGCATGTGTCCTAATCACCTCGGCGACTGCTATAAAAAATATCACAAGTAAGGATGTCAAGATTCAGGTGCGATCGCATGAAAAGGCAGTGCCGCAAAGCACCACTGTAGTCACCGTTTCCGACTGTGATGCCAACATCGATGAGCTAGATGATGCCATTCCCTGTGTGCGCTGATACTCCTACCGTTGGCGGATTGAATGCTATCATAATGTCCTTGTCCAGTGGTTGTCAGCTTGAGCAACTGCAATTACAAACGGAACTAATCATGGGCCGCTACAATATTCTGCACAAGATTCAACAGCTTGACCCAGTGCAAGACCACTGTGAAATTTATCATCTCATGACGGGCTACGAGTTTCCTTGGGATATTTTGCGATCGCTAGAAATTGCTCTCATGCGAACATTCTGCATACCCACCATCTCAGCACTGCTAGACAAAACTGGCGAATTCAAACATCGTTCCCAGAAACGATACGACGATACGGGATTGCTCACTGCAGAAATCGTGAAATGGGGATATAAAAGCGATCGCGGTATCCAAGCCATCAATCGGATGAATGCTATCCACGGGCGGTTCAAGATTTCTAACGAAGATTTTCTCTACGTGCTTTCAACCTTTATTTATGAACCCATTCGCTGGAATACGCGCTTTGGTTGGCGTCCAATGTGTGAAAAAGAGCGTCTGGCAGCGTTCTACTTTTGGTGTGAGGTAGGTGAACGGATGCATATCCAAAATATCCCAAAAACCTACGAGGAATTTGAGCAATATAACCTTGACTACGAACAGCAACACTTCCACTTTTCAGAAACCAACCACCGTACAGGTAAAGCCACAAGTAACCTTTTCTTGAGTTGGTTTCCTGGCATTCTACAACCTCTAGTGAAGCCTGCTATTTATGCACTTCTGGATGACCGCATATTAGAGGCTTGTGGATTTTCTCCAGCACCAGCGCTAGTGCGTTTTATTGTTGTTGCTAGCCTTAAACTCCGAAGCAAACTATTGCTGCTGTTCCCCCCTCGGAAACAACCAGATTTCTTTACTGACTCACCAGTACGGAGCTATCCTGACGGTTACGAAATATCTAAATTAGGGCCACAAAAGACACCTTAGAGATGTTCTGGCTTTCACCAAGATGGCATCTCGAAGGTCTACTCCATCAGAATTAATGTGATGAACCCCTAGAGATCGAGACCGAAAACCGTTAACTCGGACGGGTACTCGACCGTGTACTGATAATACAGCTCCTGTTTAGAAAGAGGTGGCAGAGTCACAGACCAAACTAAGATTCCCATCTCACCCATCTGAATTTCTGGATTGGAGAATGTTAGATGGACTTGTATCTGCTCATGGCGGCTTACTGGCAGTTGTTCAGTGAGTCTCAACTCAACTTGGCATTCTCGTAGATTTGTAATCAGTAACCGATAGGCGTAAGTGATGCGCCTCTGGTTGTCAATCAACTTCTGTTCAACTTGACGTTCTACTAACTCGCGCTGAATTTTTAGTCCCTCGTCAATGCCTAAGTTGAGCTTGAATTCCTGACTGGGAGAAATATTACCCAACTGAGTTGTCCCGACAAAGGTGTTATCAAGGAAGATATTCACTTTGCCCGATAGCAGGGTAACTCCAGTTGAGGGATTGGTCATTGTTACCTGGAGGTAAGCCAAATTCAGTTGTTGAGGCAAGGCGATGTATTCGGCACGGCAAGGGAAATCTTCATTGAAGATCGTAGTTCGATGAGGAGTGCCATCGCTGGGAATATTACTCAGGCGCTTGACTTTATAGGTGACGCTGCCTCCTTGTTTAGAAACAGGTGAGTTTGACAGGGAAGCAAAACCATAATCAAACCCAGGGTTCATTGCCGCTTCTGATATCGGTGTTGTCCCGGCAAAAGGCATGGTTGCTGCCAGCGAACGGGACGGCAAGTTGACTGATTCAAGCGTCGATGTCCTAAAACCGGTCAGGCTAGATTGGGCATCGATATACCAAGGCGTGAGCTTGGGCGGCAGAATGCCCAGTCCGGATTTAGCAGTGGAAACGGTTAGGGACACACCTGTCCAATCCTCACCTGTATTCTGCTTGACTTCTGCTAAGTAGGTGATATTAATCTTTGCGCTCGTTGGGTTGAAGCGCAAATCATATAGGGGCACCCAGCTCACTTGAGAGACGACGTAGGATACCTCTAACTCTAATTCTCCAACCGAATCCGGTTCGAGGTTGATAATGATACTAAAACTTTCCTGGCTTTGGGAGTTGGACAACTGTTGAAGTCGCTGGCGCAGAGTTTGCAACTGTTTGTCCAGTTGTTTTTGTTCTTTTTCGTGTTGAGCGATCGCAGTTGATAAATCATTGTACTGTTGCCTGACAAAATCTAGTAACTCCCGAATTTGATTCAGGCTCATTTCTTCGGGGTTGGGAAACTTGGTCAGGCGTTCCAAGTACTGACTAATCAAACTTTTAACGAAGTTGCGCTGGAGATTGAGCAATGTCAAAGAGTCTTGTCCCTGACGCTTTTGCTCCTCAATCTCCCCAATTTCTTGATTGATTTGGACTAGTTGCTCTGCAACTTCCTTAGTAGTAGAAGACCGTTCAGTACGTACTGCCGATAATCGTCCCCCTACCTGATTCGTACTCCTCGCTCGCACCGACTCTCTTTGGAGTGTTACTGGCAATTGAGTAATGACCAGTTCCTGCTCCTCACCCGTCAGTTGCACGACACCTCGGCGGGTCACTAGCGCTTGGTCACTGTAAACCGTAACTTCACAAATTCGGGTGTCTACCGTTTTATTCATTAGTCCTTAGTCATCAGCCTTCAGTGATTCTGTTCATTGTCATTCGTCATGATTGGGCCATTTTCAGAAGGGCTGACAGGTTAATCAGTTGATAATTGAGATGTTCTAACCTCCTAACCTTCTAACCTTCAACCCTCTGACCCATCCTGCCTAGTTCTTTTTTAACGGTTGAACTCCAGCCAAATCTAGAATTTTGGGAATCAAGTCTTCTCGCTTGACCGCCATCATATGTACACCCTGACAAAGTTGTCGTGCTAGCTGGACTTGCTCGGCAGCTATGATCATTCCTTCTTGTAAGGGGTCATCAGCCTCTGCTAAGCGGTCAATGATGGCTTGAGGAATGTGAACCCCCGGAACGTATTTATTAATAAACTGGGCATTCTTCGCTGATTTTAAGAGAAATATTCCCGCTAAAATCGGCTTATTGGTGCCAGCCGCAATCTGATCCATAAACTTTTCCAGCCGCTCGAAATCACTAATCAATTGGCTCTGGAAAAACTGTGCACCCGCCTCTAGTTTACGCTCAAATCGGCGTTGTAGCCCAGACCAACTTTGTAGCTGCGGGTCAACAGCAGCGCCTGCAAACAAATCAGTGGCTTCATCAGTGAGGGGTTTATCATTGGCGTCAAATCCGCTATTGAGTTTGTCAATGAGTTTGAGCAGACGCACGGATTCCAGGTCAAAAACGCCTTTAGCATCAGGATGGTCACCGGCTTTGATGGGGTCACCTGTGAGAGCGAGAATATTGTGAATCCCCAGGGCATTAGCGCCCATGAGGTCAGCTTGCAGGGCGATACGGTTGCGATCGCGGCAGGCCATTTGACAAATGGGTTCAATTCCGTGCTGCAACAAAATCACTGAGGCGGCAAGAG
>JBFLZA010000396.1:0-8600 GCA_040756535.1 Cyanobacteriota bacterium | reverse complement strand
TACGCTAGGCATAGTATTGGGGGTGGTATATACGCGATCGCGCAATCTCCTATCTTCCATCCTCCTCCACTGTCTGTGGAATGCTGGTACTCTACTCAGCCTTTTCGTCTTAGGTAGCGGTTCGAGTTAAGAAGGAATAAAACTCCTCTCCTGGATTAGAGTTGCAGCTTAAACACTAGCGTTAAAACATCCTTAAGAATTACAAAAAAACCTTGACATTCTCATGCAAGTTTCTCCAGAAATCGATCCAAATGCACTTGCTTCGTCGGTCGAGACGATCGCTTTAGATGTCAGTGGCATGAAATGTGCAGGCTGCGTCAGTGTGGTAGAACGGCAACTGAACCAGCATCCGGGCGTCGTTGCCGCCCGTGTCAATTTGGTAACGGAGGTGGCGGTTGTAGAGTGCGAAGCGGGAGCAGTGAACCCAACAGCGTTAGCTCAAGCATTGACTTCTAAAGGGTTTCCCTCTCAGCCTCGTTCTTCCCAAAAGGGTGAAACACCAGCTTCCCAGGATACCCTGACACCAGCACAGAAGCAGGAACAAGAAGCAAGAGAGCAAGTTCGTCGTTTGGCGATCGCAGGTGTTCTGATTTTGCTTTCAACAGCAGGGCATATCGGTCATTGGCTGGGCGCACCAATGTTGCCAGTAATTAGCAATATTTGGTTCCATTGGGGGCTAGCTACCCTAGCGTTACTCGGACCAGGGCGTCCAATTATACTGGATGGCTGGCGTGGTTTGTGGCATCAAGCCCCAAATATGAACACCTTGGTAGGGTTGGGCACATTATCAGCCTACACGGCTAGCTGTGTGGCATTATTCTTTCCCCAACTGGGATGGGAGTGCTTTTTTGAAGAACCAGTGATGATGCTGGGCTTTATCCTATTAGGTCGCACCTTAGAGCAACGAGCAAGGCGTCGGGCGACTTCGGCGTTTGAATCCTTGTTGGCGCTTCAGCCCAAGGTGGCACGTTTGATTGGAAAAAAAGAACCCGTAGCCGTGGAACAGATGGGGATCGAAATTCCTGTCGAGCAAGTGCGTGTGGGTGAGTGGTTGCGTGTCTTACCAGGGGAAAAGGTGCCCGTAGATGGTGAGGTGGTGGGGGGTCAATCGTTAGTTGATGAGTCGATGCTAACGGGAGAGCCAATTCCGGTTTTAAAGCAACCCGGAGACTCTGTTACAGCAGGGACATTGAATCAGTCAGGCGTAATTGCCGTGAAAGCTACTCGCACGGGTGAAGAGACAACGCTAGCGCAGATTGTTGCCCTCGTTGAAGAAGCCCAAACTCGTAAGGCACCTGTACAGAAATTGGCAGATACAGTAGCAGGATATTTTACTTACGGGGTGTTAGCGATCGCCTCCCTCACTTTTGTGTTTTGGAACTTTGCGGGGACGAAAATCTGGCCGCAGGTTTTGTCACCGATGGCCGACATGGCTAATCATGGGATGGTTCATTCCACTGCGCCCTCGGTCTTGAGCTTAAAATTAGCGATCGCAGTTTTAGTCATCGCCTGTCCCTGTGCTCTAGGTCTAGCCACGCCTACAGCAATTCTTGTCGGCACCAGTCTTGGTGCAGAACGCGGCATCCTGATTAAAGGCGGCGATATTTTAGAGTGCGTTCATCAGCTAGATACTGTAATTTTTGACAAAACAGGAACTCTCACGAGTGGTCAACCCACGGTTACCGATTGCCTGCTGATTTCAGAATCGGTATTGGCTGCTCAACAGGATGAGGAAAAGTGGCACGGGAGTTCTGAAGACTCTCCTGCGTCGGAAAAATCCCCCATTCCCGTATCCTCTGCTGCCGAACTGCTACAACTAGCTGCTGCTGCCGAAAGTGGGACTTCCCACCCTCTAGCGTCAGCCATTCGTACTGCGGCTCATCAGCAGCAACTCCCCCTATTGGATGCTCAAGATTTTTACACAGAACCCGGATTGGGAATATCAGCATGGGTAGAACAACGGCGAGTATTACTCGGTAATGCGGATTGGTTAAGAAAGCAAGGCGTTACCATTAGTGAGATATTTCAGCGCCAAGTTCAGGAATTAGTAAATGTCGGTAAAACCGTAGTTTACGTGGCAGTTGATAGTACCCTAGCTGGGGTGATTGCTGTAACTGATGTACCCAGAAAAGATGCCAAAGAGACTGTTGAACAGCTCAAAGGGATGGGATTCCGGGTCATGTTATTGACGGGGGATCAGCCTGAATCAGCTATGGCGATTGCTCACAATCTCTCCATCGCTCCCGATGATGTGATTGCTGGGGTACGTCCTGATGGTAAGGTGGCTGCCATCCAAACGCTACAAACTGAAGGGCATCATGTAGCTATGGTCGGGGATGGAATCAATGATGGTCCAGCCTTAGCTCAAGCGGATGTCGGCATTTCCCTCCATGTGGGGACTGATGTGGCTAGAGAAACAGCAGGAATTATTTTAATGCGGGTTAATGCTGCACCTCCTCAGGACGTGCGCCTGCTGGATGTTGTGAAATCCATTGAGCTTTCACGCGCTACCTTCAACAAAATTCGGCAGAATCTCTTTTGGGCGTTTGGGTACAATGCCCTTGCAATTCCCGCTGCTTGTGGTGTGCTTTTGCCAGGAATGGGAATTGCCTTGAACCCCGCTGCTGCTGGAGCCTTGATGGCGTTCAGCTCTGTTAGTGTGGTCACCAACTCGCTCTTGCTGCGTCGGACTTTCACACGCTAGCGTAAGTGATGTTGTTAATTATCTCAAACGCTTTCCCTGTGGTGCTTCCCTGAAACTGATATGCCACAATAGAAGGTGGACTATTCTGAACACCCGGCAAAAGTCAGGGCAAGTAGATAGTTTTCACTCTCTTCCTCGATAAACTCTGATTGTGGAGCCTCCGCATTGGACTCCACATCTAGTTTTGACTGTTTATTTAAAGAATGCTCGATTGAAGGTCGGCAATCAGAGCCAATTCCCTAGAAGTTAAGGAAAGCGGAGCAAGCAAGTGTGCCAATGTGATTAAGTAAGAGAATTTTTTTGGACTAACTGCACTTTCTATCACTATTGTTGCGATGGCTGCACAAAAACTCCATCATTTGCTGATTATTGAAGATGACAAGGGGCGCAAAGAATTTCCCTTGGAAGAGGCAGTATATTCTATCGGCAGAGACCCAAAGGCTGATATTCGCCTCTTCTCACAGTTTGTCTCTCGCCGACATGCCACCTTAGTTCGACGGCATCACGAAGACGGTAGCCCCTATTACCGAATTGTTGATGGCAATCTCAAAGGTAAGCCCAGTGTGAACGGTCTTTTGATTAATGGTCGCAAACTCCCAGCCCATGATCTTCAAGACGAGGACGAGGTTGTTTTTGGTCCCCAGGTGAGTGCTAAATACTACCTGCTGAAAAGCGACCCAAGTCCCACTGGGCCACCCGATGAGTTTGACATCACCCTAATTAGTCCCGGCATGATGGTTGGAGACCCAGAAGAATTGAGTTCCTGGGAGTGAAGGAGAACGCTTAGAGCTCTCAAGAGAAGGCCAGAAATTAGCCAAGAACGCTTTCCAGAAGTTGCCACTGGCGGTTTTCAGCCACTGCCTCCTGTACCAGCTCAAACATTTGGCGGCAATGGTTGTCAAGGTGGAGAGGTAACTCTTCATTTTTGATGACAAAATTCATCCGCACTTCTTGAGCGGTGGCCGTTGATTTGTCAATCAATACCTCCACCGTCACTAACTTAGCAAAGGCAATACGACCAGGTATTTCCCTTGCCATGATGTAGTCCCCAGTGTCATAGATAATGTCGAAATTGCAGGATTGCAAAAGCTCAATCAGTGACTCCTGGAGATGATCGAGAGAAACTGAAATGATAAAAGAACAAGTGTAGCGAGCCATATATAACCCTGGGCTTTAGATAGCTAGACCCTCCTATCATATCGAACCTCTGTTCATGGACGTGACAAGAGTGTCGAAGGACAAGCCGATGCTCAACTATTATCAGCTACGAGCATATTAGCGGTTTATCCGGACAAAGGTTACAGAAAAATCACTCCTACAAGGCAAAAAGATGGGGAAAGAAGCTTAAGGAAAAATTAAAAAATTAGGTGGAGCATTGAATTCTCAACGAAACTTGGCAGGAATTCCTCGGAAAAGAAAGGCACAAACAACGTAAATTCGTTCCTTAATTGAGTGATGCGTGGAAAGCTAATTGTATTTGAAGGAGGAGAGGGGTGCGGCAAAACGACCCAGTTAAAGCGATGCTCAAACTGGCTGGAAGCGAAGGGTTTACTAGAACATCTAGGAACGTTGGACAAAAAACCGACTCTTGTGGTAACAAAAGAACCGGGCGGCACCTCATTAGGCTTAGGGCTACGCCAGCTATTGTTAGAGGAAGGAGAGAGGCACAGTAGCATTAGCCATACCGTTCAACCGATTCAAGACCGAGCAGAACTGTTAATGTTTGCGGCCGATCGCGCTCAGCACGTAGAGGAATTGCTCAAGCCTCAGTTGGAATTAGGGGCAATTATTTTGTGCGATCGCTATACCGATTCCACCGTAGCTTACCAAGGCTATGGGCGAGGTCTTGATCTTGCACTCATCCAACAACTAAACCAAATTGCCACAGGTGGATTGGAAAGTGACTTAACCCTCTGGCTAGATGTGGATGCCGAAATTGGGCTAAAACGGGCACAACAGCGGGGACGTGCTGATCGCATGGAACAGATAAACTTAGCCTTTCACCAACGAGTACAACAGGGATTTGCTCAATTAGCCCACCTGTACCCCAAAAGAATCGTCAGAATTGATGCCAGCAAGAGCGAAGAAGAGGTACATTTGGCAATTCAGGAGGTTTTGCGCCAACGGTTTAACGAATGGTTTCAGACGCTTTCTCAGACCTAATCGGACAAGACCAAGCGATCGCATTATTGCGGGGAGTGATCGCCTCTAACCGCATTGCTCCTGCCTATCTTTTTGCGGGGCCTTCTGGTGTGGGACGGAGCTTGGCTGCTAAGGCATTCATCCAACTCTTGTTGTGTCGAGATCTCCCTTCTAGCAAGCAAGAATCAATACAAAGACGCCTAAGGCAGGGAAACCATCCCGATGTGCTATGGGTGGAGCCAACTTACCTCCATAACGGCATCCCTTTGTCGGCGGCACAAGCTACAGAAAAAGGTCTCAAGCGCAAAGCGCCCCCCCAAATTCGCTTGGAACAAATTCGGGAAATTTCTCAGTTTCTGAGTCGTTCGGCTTTAGAAGCATCGCGCAAAATTGTGGTGTTAGAACAAGCAGAAACCATGGCAGAGGCAGCAGCCAATGGTTTGCTCAAAACGTTGGAAGAACCAGGAAAAGCCACGTTGATTTTGATGGCCCCTAGCACTGAGGATTTATTACCGACGCTCATTTCCCGCTGCCAGCGGATTCCTTTTTACCGACTAGCGCAGTCTGAGATGGAAGCGGTATTGCGGAAAACTGGTCGTGAGGAGATTCTTAAGGAATCATTTATTTTGGCGATCGCTCAAGGAAGTCCAGGGGAAGCGATCGCTGCCTTTACCCAACTCCAAGCGCTCCCAAAACAACTGCTCCAAGACCTCATAGGGCTACCTCAGTCCCCCCGTAAGGCTCTCGAACTCGCCAAAATTATTGACAAAACTTTAGATACAGAAGCTCAGTTGTGGTTAGTGAATTATCTACAGCACTGTTACTGGCACTACCAACATCAGCCTGTGATCATCCAACAGCTAGAACAAGCCCGAAAATACCTTTTGGGCTATGCTCAACCCCGATTGGTTTGGGAAGTCACCTTATTGAAGTTGAGCCAAGCTGCTGGTTTTTAACGAGGGGAGGCAGCAACAGAGGCAAAGAATGTTGGAAGATCTTTTTTCCAGTCAACCCAAAAATACAGCAGAAGTGATTTGGGGAGTGACTGAATTCTTACAAGCAGAGGTAAGGGTTGTACCGCAGTTGTAACAAGAACAACTGATCGGTTAGCTCCACGTTAAATACTGTATTCATCCAATCTCAATTCGAGTAGGTTGTAAACTAACACCTCTTTATAGAGAGTAACCTAGAAGTGCCAAAATGATAGGAGTCAATAATGATGAAGCTGCAATGAGTCAAAGGGTGACCTTACCCAATTTTCCCTCTAACCTGTACACGAATGGTTAAAACTCCTGATACAAGAAACGAGGGGTTTAAGCCTATAGACAACTGAAAGAATAGAATGAACGGGTGTTAGCAGCATCACTATTCCTGATTTTCAGGAGAGTGTTGAAGTTGAACCAGCGCTGAATGAGCGACTGCCAAACTTAACCTTACCTGTTCCATTGAAGATAATTCCATCCAATCTTCAGGTCGAATGCCGTTAGGTAGTTCTTTCCCTGATTCGCAGGTACTACGCATCGCATAAGCTAAAGGACGAGCTAAGACAAATAAATCGTCTTCTGCCCAGTTAGGTAATAAGGGCTTGACGCACTGTACGAGTTGGTCTGCCAAGGATATATTGGTTTGGAAAACTTGTTGAGCTTTGTAAGCGATCGCTTCTATCCACGCTTGAGGCATTAAAGAAAATTGCTTAGACAAAGACTCACTCAACCGAGCTTCTTCCACCTCTCTAGGGGAGTTCCAGAGCTGGTGGAAGTGATTGAATAAAGAGTGCGACGCTTGAGTAATTTCCTCTTGTTCTAGCCATTGATCAAGTAAAAATTCTCGTTCTATTTCAGCAAAATAGGCTTCTGCTTCAGGTTCATTGGGGTTCCAGGGATAAAAATCCGCCTCCGGTTGTAAGAGTGCCTCTAATAGTTCTCCTTGTACGCTGCTCACCGCATCCTCACGATTTTTGTATTGCATAGGTTGACTGGACATATAGACCCTCCTGTGTGGGTAAGTAGATGAAACCTGACATGGGTAGCTACATCAGCAGTCTTGGAAGTTCCGTAACAACTCCTAAAATAGGATATCTAGCCCAAAGGTTCTGAATTTTCAATCACAAACTCCAAGGTTTGGCCTTGATTACTGCCAAACTTTAACTTGCTACCCGATTGCAACGGCACTTCCTGATGGTGGATTTTTTGCCAACCTCGAACACCACTCCCTCCCCTTGATTCTTGGTTCATTGCTCCATTAACGCGATCGGGAGATAAAATCAGCGTTCCATAGCGAGAGAAGTCGCGCAAGAAGTATGTAGGATGAGCTTCTTTGGCAGTAGCATCATCACGGCAGATGATTTCTGCATGTTGTTGACTGACCCACTGCTCGTGAATCACTAAATCGTTCTCCTGACGACGCCCTACACGCATAAGTCCCCCCCGAATCCGCCAGATTTGAGTTGTTGAGCTTAGAGAACGCAAATAGGCCGCCGGGGCAGGATTTCCGACCCAACTGGGTGTCATACTGGGAAGTTCGGTAATGCCTTCTTCGATGGGTTTAATCAGCTCTCCTTCAAACTGAGGATGCATGTAGAGTACAGGCAAAGTCCAGGCGGGTTGATTGTACTTATAAATGGTCAACAGCTGCTGTCTCGCCAGCGCTACAGCTTGGTCAATGGGCATCCGGGCGGCAAGGGTTTGGGCAAGCGTTTGAATAAAAGTTAGGGCTTCTTGATCAGCGATTGAGTCACGCATTCCTAAAACAGCAGGAACACCATGGTGGATGAGAACCTCAGCTAAACTACTGCGCGGAATGGCTTGCGGCCCCACTTGGTCGGGTTGAGCACCCCAACAAGCATTAAATACGGCTAAGGTGACCTGTGTGCGAACCAGGACTTGAGCAAGTTCTGTCCCGTTGATGGTTTCATCCGATCGCAAAAATAGTAAACCCCCATCTGGTGCTGGTTCACCATGACCCGCATAAAACAGGATATTAAAGGCACCCGTTTCTAGGGCATCGATCAGTTCAGTGGGTGTAGGCTGTAGCAGGGTTTCCACATTACAGGCAACAGGAGCAATAAATTTATCACTGGTAGCATTGGGTTGTCCGCAAGCTTTGAGGATATTCGCTAATGCTGCGGCCTCTTGTTCCAACTGCAAACCAGCGGCTGAACGGTTGGGTCGGTGAACATCCTGTCCCAGAACCAGCAAGATGTTTAATGCTTGGTTGGAGCGGGTAAAGGGCTTGAGTACGTCAACATCGCTGGTTGTGCGACTAAACAAGATTTGCTGAGACAGAGAAACAGCCTGTTTTCCCGCCATCGGTTGCATGATTTCCCAAGGTAGGGGAATGAAATCTGGATCGCGAATTTCCAGTCTCAGGCGTAGCGGCTTGTTTTGCCCGATCGCAATTCCTTGACTTTGAGCTAGGCTATTGCGAATTGGGCCGTCAAACAGCCATGCCCACAGGTCAATCCCCAAGCGCTGCATCAGGCGACTGCTGTAACTTGTTGTCTGGCCGGTTGCGCTGATATCGCTATCTGGGGGCAAAGTCCGAGCAGACTGGCTAGCATGATGAATCAGGGGGAAATGAGGCAGCCCCCGCAAGGAAAACATCTCCTGCCAGGCTAACCAAGTCTGAGTCAAGCTTTCCGACCATTTTGTGTGATGCAGAGCGTAGCCCCCTGGATAAGGGGAGTTGAGTACCCATATGGCGAAGTTTTCTGCCCCAGCGTTTGACAGACCAGCGATCGCAATACTGAGGCAAG
>JBFLZA010000395.1:0-8607 GCA_040756535.1 Cyanobacteriota bacterium | reverse complement strand
TCCCGACAATCGCCGCCAAATCCGCTTGAGCATCTGCCGTCCCTTAGCGAGGCTTTTATCTCAGATTTACAGGCAAGCGAAATTTAAACCGGAAAGCGATTGGTACTGATGGAACAATGCTTGCTACAGCTACTTTTCTTCCTCCCCCAAGCATAAAAGTTCTTCCTTTTATTCCCCCCTTAATAAGGGGGGCTAGGGGGGTAAGAGGGGTTGGGGGGATCGACGTGTAGCCTCTTCATCGCGAATTGGTATGACCTACTCGGAGCGATCGCACCAGCAGGTCTCAATCATTACCCTATAATTGACCAAGCACGGCGCTCTCGACGCTAACATAAGGATGCGCTTAGTGTTCAACCCTATAATCACCAATCGTTATTCCCAACCATGTCCTCCGAGCAGTCCTCACCCGCACAGCAAAGCACCTCAACCCTGGAAGAAATCCGGGCAACTCGCTTGGAGAAAGTCGAACAGCTTAAGGCGTTGGGGATGAACCCGTTTGCCTACCAATGGGAATCTACCCACCACGCCGCAGAACTCCAAGAAAAATTTGCCGACTTACCTGCTGGCGAAGAAGCCGATTTGGAAGTTGCGATCGCAGGTCGTATCCTGGCACGTCGAGTCTTTGGTAAACTGGCATTCTTCGCCCTACAAGACGAAACGGGCACGATTCAGCTATACCTGGACAAAAAGCGCATCTCAGAAACAATGGCAGATGTGCCTGATGCCTTCAATCATTTAAAGCAGCTAACTGATATTGGGGACATTATCGGCGTCAAGGGAACCATTAAGCGCACGGAAAAAGGCGAACTCTCAGTTTATGTCAGCCACTACACCATGCTGACTAAGTCCCTTTTGCCCCTACCCTCTCAGTGGTATGGTCTTACCGATACCGAAAAGCGCTACCGCCAGCGCTACGTTGACCTAATTGTTAACCCGGATGTCCGGGAAACCTTCCGCCGCCGTGCCAAAATCACGGCCGCCATTCGCCGCTACTTAGAAGAGCAAGGCTTTCTGGAAATCGAAACTCCTGTACTTCAGGCTGAAGCTGGGGGTGCAGAGGCGCGTCCCTTCATCACCTACCACAACACCCTGGAGATGGATTTATACCTGCGGATTGCTACCGAGTTGCCCCTCAAGCGGTTGGTGGTTGGTGGATTTGAAAAGGTATTTGAACTAGGGCGCATCTTCCGTAACGAAGGGGTTTCCACCCGCCACAACCCTGAATTCACTACCGTTGAGGTTTACCAGGCTTACGCGGACTACCAAGACATCATGAAGTTGACGGAAAATCTCATTTCCGCTGTCGCTACAGAAGTCTTGGGTACGCTGCAAATTACCTATCAGGGACAAGAAATTGACCTAACGCCCCCTTGGCGCAGAGTTACCATGCATGAGTTGGTGCAGGAAAAGACGGGGTTAGATTTCATCCAGTTCAACACCCTGGATGAAGCGAAAGCTGCCGCTAAAAACATAGGAATTGAGGGCGTGGACGAATGCGAATCCATTGGCAAGTTACTCAACGAGTGCTTTGAGCAGGAATGTGAGGAAACCCTGATTCAGCCGACATTTGTGCTGGATTATCCTTTGGAAATTTCTCCCCTCGCCAAGCCGCATCGAGAAAAGCCAGGTTTAGTGGAGCGTTTTGAACTTTTCATCGTCGGACGCGAGACAGCCAATGCCTTCTCCGAGTTAACCGACCCCATCGACCAACGGGAACGTTTAGAAGCACAGGCAGCACGGAAGGCAGCAGGAGACTTGGAAGCACACGGTGTTGATGAGGACTTTATCACCGCGCTGGAGTATGGAATGCCTCCCACCGGGGGGTTAGGAATTGGTATTGACCGATTGGTGATGCTGTTAACGGATAGTGCCAGTATTCGGGATGTTATTGCCTTCCCGTTGCTCAAGACTACCAGCAACGTGATTCGCTCGTTTGACTACGACACTACCACTCAAATCCTGCGTGTTGAATTCAACAATGGCAGCATTTACAAGTATCACGATGTACCGGAAAAAGTATATCAGGAGCTAAAGAGTGCCCCATCAGTGGGTCAATACTTCAATACGCACATCCGGGAGAAATACGGTCAAGATCGGGAATTATAATGCCCTATTCAGCTAAGTTGCCTCTCTAGTGCAGCGTGGCGGAAATAACTATCCAGTTGAAAAAGGTTAAAAAGCTTACTATACAAGCAATATTCCTTCTGCCCTCTGCCCCCTGCCTTCTGCCTTCTTGCACTAGTTTTTTGAACACGCATTCAACTGGAGAGGAACTTCTTTACGCTTCCTAGAGTGAGACGCTTGTGACACAAGGTCATACATCATCACAATTAAGTGATGCACCTCTAATTCGGCATTTAACTCACTAATTTCTGCCTCAAGTTTAAAGATTGTCTTTGCCAGAAGTTGGGTATCCATCCAGGATGGAGGATTGACCATTGCTTGCTTGTACTTGTTTAGCTCCGAATTAAGTCGAGCCATTTGATCGATCAATTCTTGCTCTTCAGTTTTTACCATATCCAGTCCATTAATTAATTAGGGAATTCCCAATAAAAAAATATCCCAAATAGGTGTAGAGGCGGGGGGTTTTAGCAGTTAATTCTGTATAATATATAACCCCTATAAAAACTCGCCCTTCCTGGGTCATTTATTTTTTGGATATCCCTTAGTTTCCCTTGCTGGAGTCGGCGTTGACTACGATACAATTACGGAAAAGTGAAGGGTAGCCCAAATTATTTTTTCCGTAGTTATACGGACATCATTTTTTAAAATCGATAATCAATTGATAAATATCATTTCCACTTATAAATATTCGAGATAGCTTATGTAAATCATTATCTAAATTAGCTATTTTCTCAATTTTTTGCAACTTTTCGCACCAATCGGTATGAGCTGCACACATAGCAAAAGATGAAAGTCTTTCCTCCTGACTCCTGACTCCTGACTTCTGACTCCTGACTCCTGACTCCTGACTTTCAAGACAGATGTCAGCTTATTTACCTTCCCTGCTGTCCAAAGATTGCCATTTCTGTATCAAGCCAGCTAATGGGTTTGGGCTTGCCTAAGTAAAATCCTTGAGCATAATCAACGTCTAGCGTTTTCAATCGCTCCAAAATAGCCGCATTTTCTACAAATTCTGCAATTGTTTCAGTTCCCTTGACTTGGGCAATTTTTACAATAGCGGACACGATGGCTTCCGAAATAGAATTAGTCGTTAAGTCTCGCACAAACAATCCATCAATTTTGACAAAGTTTAGGGGTAATTCTTTTAGATACCCCAAACTTGCCATGCCCGTCCCAAAATCATCTAATGCAAATTGGCAACCCAGCTTCTGTAAACGGCAGATAAATTGTTTGGTTTTTTCGATGTTTAATAGAGCGACTGTTTCTGTGATTTCAAACAATAAACTTTGAGGAGGAATTGGATGGCTGACGACTGCCTCTTCCAAGAAACTAAGAAATTCATCGTCATTGATACTAGAGCCAGATAAATTCAAGGAATTCAAACAACCGCAATAGTCGCTTCTCGCCCAACACGCCATACATCTACTGGGATTGGGAATGCTATTTAAGAACGATTCCAACACCCAGCGGTCAATAGCTGGCATCAATCCATATTGTTCTGCATAGGGAAGAAATTGATTAGGCGGAATAATTTGCCCATCATGCCCAATCATCCGCAATAAAATTTCTTGGTGAATGAGCGCATTCTCTTGATTGGTTATCGGAATGATAGGTTGAGAGTAAAGGCAAAAGCGGTTTTCTATGAGAGCCATTCGCAGTGCCTTACTGCTAGTAGACTCTAGATTAAGATTTTGTAGCACATCAATTATTTCCTATTTTGCACCCAGGTATTTCTATCAGAGGTTAATAAAGTTGTTACATTTAAGCAATTTTTAAAAGGCTTCACTCAGAAAAATACTTGCAACCCCTTAGGGGGCATATTTGGCATTTGGTATTAATTGTAACGCAATCATCACCTTAGGCTTATCGATCAATTCTAGAGAAATGTTATAAATCGATTTTAGTAATATTACGACAACTCCCTAAAGATAGATATTTTTTTTAAAATAACCCACAATTTCGGTAAAATTAGTTCAATCTCAGCCTATAAACTTGGCTTGGTGTATTAGACCTTTGGGAGCTTTTTTTAAGAATAAGAAGCGAAGTACCGGAAAGTCTTTCCCTCTCCTTCCCAGGAAAGGTACACTCAGCACTCAGCACCTTGACTCAGCACTTCTGAATGTTCCAAAATTTTAAACCGATAGCCGCGATCGCAACAACTCCCACTGCCGCCCAAACCTTACAACCTCTGTGCCAATCTAGTGGGGCAATTCTCTGGGTGCCAGATTCCGTGAACCTTGCACAGGCACAAGTTTACACGGGTTCTCTCAAAGACCATATTGCATCGCTATGGCCCAATCACCGCGCCTTTGTATTTTGTCTCGCTACTGGGGCAGTGGTGCGGCTAATTGCTCCCTTATTACAAGATAAATCCCGTGACCCAGCGGTTGTTGTCATCGATGAAAAGGGCCAGTTTGTCATCAGTTTATGTAGTGGGCATCAAGGCAAGGCTGACCAATTGGCACGGATGGTTGCTCACCAACTGGGGGCAACTCCAGTAATAACGGGTGCTTCTGCTGGGTTAGGCTTACCAGGTGTTGATATCTTAGGAATTCCCTTCGGTTGGCAACGTGGAGAGGGAGATTGGACGGGAGTTAGTGCTGTTGTGGCACGAGGAGAATCTGTGCAGGTGATTCAAGAAGCGGGTTCGACTCTCTGGCAACATCATCTTCCCCAGGGACATTCCTGGCAATTTGGATTTCCTGAATATACTGCTACAACCAAGGAGGAAGCGCCCTCACCTAAAGCCAGAATTTGGATTAGTCCCACACAGCGCCGATTTTCACCAGAATCTGATTTACCAAAAGTGCAATGGCATCCACGAGTGCTGTGGGTGGGAATTGGTTGTGAACGAGGAACCTCTAAAGCGTTGATTGAGACAGCAATTAAGCAGGTTTGCCAGAAGCATCATTTAGCAGAAAGTGCGATCGCAGGAATTGCTACCATCGACATTAAAGCCGATGAAGTGGGATTAGTGGAATTGTGTCGAGAACGCCACTGGCCGTTACATACTTTCCCTAGCGAAGTTCTACGTTCCGTGAATGTTCCCAATCCCTCAACGGTTGTAGAGAAAGAAGTGGGAACTCCTAGTGTTGCCGAGGCAGCTGCTCTTGTTGCAGGACAGGTATCTTATAGGCCAGGGGGAAAGGACGGGCAAGATGCCCACCCCACAACTATTTCAGAGGGAAAGGGCGGGCAAGATGCCCACCCCACAGAATTGTTAGTTGCAAAACAAATTGTCAAATTAGAAGGTGAACCGGGGGCGGTAACGGTTGCGATCGCACAATCAGAACAAGAGTACACTGGGCGTACTGGTCAATTATTCCTGATTGGCACCGGGCCGGGACAGTTAGAACAGATGACACCTGCCGCTCAAACGGCTGTCTCCTGTGCTGATGCTGTCATCGGTTACTCCCTTTATATTGATTTAATCACCCCTTTGCTACATCCGGGGCAAATTGTGGAAGCGTTACCGATTACCCAAGAACGCCAACGAGCACAACGGGCAATTGAACTGGCACAATGGGGCTTAACTGTAGCGGTTGTTTCCTCTGGGGATTGCGGAATTTACGGTATGGCAGGGTTAGTCCTAGAGGAACTTCGCGCTAACGGTTGGGATGGTAAAACGCCCGGAGTGCAGGTATTTCCGGGAATTACTGCCCTGCAAGCGGCTGCATCCCGTGTAGGTGCGCCATTGATGCATGATTTTTGTGCGATTAGTTTGAGTGACTTGTTGACACCTTGGACGGTGATTGAAAAGCGCTTAGAAGCAGCAGCCCAAGCCGATTTTATAACAGCTTTGTATAATCCGCGATCGCGCACACGCACAGAGCAGATTGCCACAGCACAAGCCATTTTCTTAAAGTACCGTGACCCAATGACACCTGTTGCGATCGTTCATTCCGCCTATCGGCAAGACGAAGAAATTACCCTCACCACCTTGGAGAAACTCTTAGAAACGCCCATTGATATGCTCACTACGGTTCTAATTGGCAACCAAAGTACCAGAACCTACGGAGACTGGATGATTACCCCAAGGGGTTATTTAGGTTTTGATGCCGATATAGCGGGAGATAATCCCAGTTAGACAAACCGCTCCACTACAAAGTTAAGCACAGTAGCAACAATTGTAAGAACAATTGACCCCACCAAAGCAGGCACAAAACCTAGAACTTGAAAACCAGGAGTGATAGCGCCAGCTAACCAAATGGTGAGAGCGTTGATAATAAACAGAAACAAGCCCAAGGTGACAAAGGTAATAGGCAGTGTCAGAAGGACTAAAAGCGGTCTGATAACCGCGTTGACTAATCCCAAAACCACTGCCGCCAGCAAAGCAGCAACGAAACTTGTAACTACAAAACCTGGTACGAGGTTGGCGGTAATCACCAAGGCTACAGCCGTGAGTAGCCAAGTCAACAAGAAGTTTGGCATGACCAATCTTTGAGTAACTTCATCAACAACCTACCTAGATCGCTATCCTTTTCAAGGTAGAGTCAATAAGGTTTTGGCTCTAAGACAGGATTGTTGTCATACTAAGTCAATGCGAAACTAGGCAAGTGGATTTAGTATAAACCTAGTTACGGCACAACTTCCCTATCACCCAGTTAAGTTTTTATTAATGTTACTGAACGCTACCTAAGTTGTTATGATTTTTCGGCAGTTTGCTGCATTCCTCTTGATACTCGTGATTTTGTGCTGTCCCCTACCTGCACAAGCCCAAGCCTACAAATATTATCCGCCTCCACCGTCCTACAGCAACGCACAACTCAGAGGTAAGGATTTTTCGGGTCAAATTTTACGGGCAGCAGAGTTTGCCAACGCGAGTTTAGAACAGACAAACTTTTCTGATGCCGACTTACAGGGGGCAGTTTTTAGTATCTCAATCATGACTCAGGCGAATTTGCATGGAGCGGATTTCACGAATGCAATGGTCGATCAGGTAAACTTTACAGGTGCTGATTTAAGCGATGCTAACTTTACCGAAAGTATTTTGTTAAGCGCTACGTTTGACGATGCTGATATCACGGGTGCTGACTTCACGGATGCCATTTTAGATAGTGTCCAAATTAAGGAGCTTTGTGCCAAAGCGACAGGTGTGAATTCAAAAACTGGCATCGCCACTCGTGATTCTCTAGGTTGCCGTTAATTGGGTTCGTGTTTTATTTAACTGTCTTTTATTAGTTGGGGTTAATAGTCTCCTTTAGGGAATTATTAGAATTAATTTAAACCTAAATCAACATGAAACCCGAACTAAAAATTAATCCTCTTACTTTGCAGTTTCCCCATGAACTGGAACTGTCTTTTTTCGAGGAGTATTTTCAACTGTCCTTATCTCAAGTCCGCTTTGCGCTACTGCTCGCCATTTTTTTTGATGCAACTTCTGGAATTTTGGATCAATGGATATCTCCAGATATACGAATCAAAGTATTGTTGCTTCGCTATGGACTTATTTGTCCCTTGTTGATAGCTTTTTTTCTTTTCACATTTTCTGATTTATTTAAGCGCTTCATGCAGGTAACGATTAGCTTAATCGTTCTCATAGTAGCCTTGAGCTTTATAGGGTTTTCTTTAATTATACGAAACTTACATTTAGATATAGCTGGAATTATTATTATAATTCTCTATACTTATACCGCTATCAAATTGAATTTCGTTTATGCTACTTGTGTCGGATGGACTATTTTAGGGTTCTATAATCTTACTATTTCTTTTATCCCTCCTCCTCTCCCAACGTTAGTAGAAAACAACTTCCATCTAGTTTTAGCAAATTTATTGGGTATGTTTGCTAACTATTTAATGGAGTATTACATCCGTAAGGATTTTATCAAAGATCGACTTTTGGCAGAGGAACGAGATAAAGTTGAGAAATTGCTGCTCAATATTTTGCCGCAGACAATAGCAGAACGACTTAAACAAGAGCAAAGTACTATTGCTGACAATTTTGCTGAAGTAACGATCATGTTTGCTGATATTGTGGATTTTACTCCGCTTTCAGCTCGTCTCTCGGCTACAGAAATTGTTAATTTGCTCAACCAAATCTTCTCGGCATTTGACCAGCTAGCAGAACGCCATAATTTAGAGAAAATTAAGACAATTGGGGATGCTTATATGGTGGTTGGAGGTCTGCCGACGCCACGACCCGATCATGCTGAATTAGTCGCTGAAATGGCACTCGATATGCAGCAGGTAATTGCCAAGTTCAGCCAGGAACTTGATGAATCATTCAGCATCAGAATCGGCATTAATACTGGCCCTGTAGTAGCGGGAGTGATTGGTCTGAAAAAATTCATATATGATTTGTGGGGTGATGCGGTAAATACAGCTAGCCGGATGGAATCTCATGGATTGGCAAGTTGTATTCAAGTCAGTCAGACGACTTATGACCTATTACGGGATAAGTATCTGTTTGAAGAGCGGGGTGTCATTAATGTCAAAGGAAAAGGGGAAATGTTCACCTATCTCCTTAGGGGAAGAAAAGTGATT
>JBFLZA010000394.1:0-8614 GCA_040756535.1 Cyanobacteriota bacterium | reverse complement strand
CTTGTTCGCGTTCTGGTGTTGTTTTAAACACAAACAGATTTTCTCCCCCGATAACTGTAGCTTGCCGGACTTGAGTAGGCATCGGGAGAACACCGAAATCAACGCCTGTCGCCTGAAGTTCTCCTAAAGTCCAAGGGCCAGACAACTGCATCGCCACCTTACCCGTGAGAAAACGATTCATTTCATAGCCTCGTTCTGGGCTAGACAATACCGCTGAACCATCTTCAATCAAATCTCGCCAGAATTGTAGCGCTGCGATCGCTCCCTGATTCACTAAATTTATACTTGAAGAGGATAAGGGAAATTTCTCAGAAAGGGCGTCTCCCCTGGTCCATGTTGCTGCGTCTTCTGTTTCCCAATCTTGTGCTATCAACTCACCGCCACCACTCCACATGAACGGTAACCACATAAATACCGTCCACTCACCCTTACCCAAAGGCAATAGTATTCCATACTGATCCACCCGACCATCACCATCGGTATCACGAGTCAGTGTTTTCGCAACCTGCCGCAACTCCTCCCACGTTTTTGGTAACTGGGTAATCCCTGCTGCTTCAAACAGCGAAGGACGATAAAAAATTCCTGCATTGTTTGTCCCAAATGGCACCGACCAGATATGGCCGAACAATTGCATCGATTCAAACAGTACTGGGTCAATTTCGCCCTTAGGCGCTGAAGCCGCCAGTAAATCGTCTAGAGGACGAATTGCATTCAATTCCACTAACTGTCCCGTCAGGGTCGGGTTAAACCACAACATATCCGGTGGGACATTCCCCACAATGCTCGCTAAAATTTTCGGCATCTGCTGGTCTTCTTGACCCACATAAAGCGAGTTCACCTGAATATCTGGATGTTCACGGTTAAATCGATCCACTAAATCTTGTAAAACATCGCGATTGTGAGGTGGATTCACCCCATGCCATAGCGTCAGTTGCGTCACACCTGCATTACTAGGGCGTCCCTGTAGCTGACATCCCCCCAAAATTAGTAGGAAAATCCCTAAGACCAACAACCGGGTGAGATTGAGCCAAAAAATCCGTACTTGTTCCTGAAAAATGCCAGCTTTCTCACCTACCACAGCCATATCTACAAATTTCTAATAATTTCAACAGTAAATTTACAGAGACCGCGTCAAGAAGAAAAGGGCAGACCCCCGTAATTTCCCCGAGGGATTGTAAAAGCGGCTGTGCAACAATTTACGAAAAGCGACTTACAAGCCGAGATCTAAAGTCATCCAACGAGCAGTGTTAGGCAGTTACTGATGTTTGGGACATTTCATTGGTGCACCCTAAGCGAGCGCAATAGCGGCTATCAATAGAGGCGTGGCGATCAAAGAAAACTTGTCTCAAGGTTTATCGGTGCCACAGTGCCGGATGAGTGGAGGGAGTGCCAGTACTCCGGTTGAGATTCCAGCAGTCAATCGCACTACCAATGGTCAATGGAGGAAACTAATGACAAAGATTCTGGTAATTGAGGATGAGGAAAGCGTCCGAGAAAACATTTTAGAACTGCTGGACGCCGAGGGGTTCGATGCGATCGCTGCTAAAAATGGTCGCATCGGTCTGCATGTAGCCCAGTCAGAGCTTCCCGATTTGATTTTGTGCGATGTTCGTATGCCAGAACTTGACGGCTATGGTGTCCTCACAGGTCTACGCTCCGATCCAACCACAGCAGCAATTCCTTTCGTGTTTCTGACGGCCAAAGCAGCCAAAACGGATTCGAGCTTCGGTTTGGATTTGGGAGCTAATGCTTATATTACCAAGCCCTTTACCCTGGTGGAACTCCTAGAAACAATCGAGCAATCACTCCTGCAAAACCAAGCACAAACGACTTAAACAAAGCAGGTAGACTAAAAGCCTCGAATGGGGTACGGGGATTAATCGAGTAGGCAGATAGAGAAAAATATACAACTGCAACTATTAATTCTGGTTTTTTACCAACTCTCAAGAAATACTTTTCGTTAAGGCTCTATCGTTGCATTTGGATACCAAACTTTTGGTCTTTTAACTCAAGTGAGTCGCCCAAATGCTGACGCGACGCTCCTTACGTCGCTACCGCTATGCTGCTATCGCACCATGCTACGCAAACGCTATCGCTAACGTTGCGCTATCGCTAACTCCCCTACAAGCGCCTGGGCGTTTCTTTCATCTATAACGGGCGAGAAAAGCGTTCGTGGGGCGTTCCTAACCTTCAATAGACCTCTTGCAAAAGTATTCTTATGATACTGTTTGCGTCAATTCTTGTTCACTGTTAAGAAGTTCCCCGTTAAGAAGTTCCCGACTTCTGCAAGAAGTCTAATGTACGTTCTCTACTTTCTACTCTGTCTATCCTCTATTTCCTGGTTGCTCTCCATCTGTCGCTACTTATGGCAAAATCACCCGACTATCTACCGAGTGACTCAACCACCGCTCAGGGTGTAATTGACAGTCATCTTCTAAGTGTCCAAATGACAGTGATCGACCAAATTGCCGGAGCAACACTGGGAAAGCTGGTTTTTGATCAGGTGCTGCACTCGATCGCTTTGCAGTTACAGGATGCCTTACAAGCTAATTGTTGTTTGATTGTTCAATCTGATCAAGATAGCAACAACAGCAGGACGAAAAGAGAAGCTAGGGAAGGATTGAAGGCAGGGCAAGACAAGAGGCACGTATGCCAAGGGGATTTTTTCCTCTCCACTTCCTTTACTCCCTCTACTTCTCCTACTCTTTTGAGTAATCCTGAGCCATTGGTAAGGATGGCAACGACTCCACAAGAGAATAGAGTTGTCCCGTCGGATCAGGATTCTCGACTTTACCGTGTATGCCGAGACTTTTATGATTATTATGACTCCTGGCTGGCTCAGGGCAAATTGGTAATAATGCCAGCAAGCGAGCAACACATTCCACAAGTAATTTGGGATTGGGTCACCGAATGCGGTCTTTCTCAGTTTTTGATGGTGCCGTTGATCAACTCCTCATCTTACTTGGGTGGCATTGCACTGTATCAGTATGAACATCACCGGGAATGGACACAGCAGGAAATCAGCTTTGTCCAAGCCATTGCCGATCAGTGTGCGATCGCCTTAACAGTTACGGCACTTCAACAGCGCCACCAAACCGAACACAAAACGCGTCAAGAGAGTGAACGAGTTCTCCAAGAAAGCCAGAGGCGATTACGTGCTATCTGTAGCCAAACCTGTCAACTGCTAGGACTCTTAACTCCGGATGGCTCCATTTTAGAAGTCAACCAAACGGTACTCGACTGTGCAGGAGTTCAAGCTCAAGCCCTTGTGGGACATCCCTTATGGCAGGCACCGTGGTGGCTACCTTCGGTAAAAACGTACAGCCAATTACAAACCGCGATCGCTGCGGCTGCTGCCGGTGAGTATATTCGGTATGAAGTTGATGTTTTGACAGCTAGTCAACGGGTAGCAACGCTTGACTTTTCCCTCAAACCGATTAGAGATGAAACTGGGCAAGTAGATCTGCTGATTTTTGAAGGTCGAGATATTACGGATTACAAACAAACTCAATCCGAACTTCAAGCAACGCTTGCTAGAAATCGCGCTCTGTTAGAAGCGATACCCGATTTAATCTTTCGGGTGACGCGAGATGGTATTTATATAGATTGGAAAGCCGCTAAAGAAAATACTCTTCCACTGCAAACCCACGAGATTATTGGAAAACACTTACATCAAGTCTTGCCGACAAAGTTAGCCGGTCTACTGTGGCACCATGTCGAACTTGCCCTGGAAACGAATGAAACTCAACTCATTGAGTACCAACTATGGGTGAATGGTAAATCTCATAATTTGGAAATTCGTCTAGTTAAGAGTGGGGCAGATGAAGTGGTTGTGACTGTTCAAGACGTAACTGAACGCATACAAACGCGAGTGGCACTTGAACAGCTCAATGATGTCTTGGAAAGCCGAGTCGAACAGCGCACCTCTGCCTTAAAAGAGGCAAACCGCACGCTTAGAGAAGAGATTATCGAGCGCAAGCGGATAGAAGGAACACTGCGGGCAACTGAAGAACGATTTCGTCAGGCTGTAGTCAATGCTCCCTTCCCAATTATGATTCACGCCGAAGATGGTGAAGTTCTCCAAATTAACCAAGTCTGGACTGAATTGACGGGGTATACCCATGATGAAATTCCTACTATTTCTGATTGGACTCAAAAAGCCTTGGGAGAACAGCAGGAAAAAATGCGATCGCTCATCGCTCAGTTATACAACCTCAATGACCGGGTGGATCAAGGAGAGTTCACTGTTACAACCCAAGAGGGTGCAAACAGAATTTGGTATTTTAGTTCTGCCCCTTTAGGACAACTACCGGATAGCCGACGCCTCATCATCTCAATGGCGACCGATATTACTGAACGCAAGCAGGCAGAAGCGGAAGTTAAGTTCTTGCACTCAATCACACAGGCGATTTTTGAGTGTCAAGACTTTCATGCAGCGCTCAGTGTAGCAATCCAGAAAGTGTGTGAAGCCACGGGTTGGGATTTTGGTGAAGCTTGGGTTCCTCAAGCAGATGGCGGAGTTCTTGAATGTAGCCCTGCATGGTATGGCAAGACAGAGAGTCTAGTGCCATTCCGCAATGCAAGCGAAAAGTTGACATTTTCCCCAGGTACGGGTTTACCAGGTCGTGTCTGGGTATCGCAACAACCGGAGTGGCGACGAGATGTTTCAGCCGATTCCCATCAAATTTATCTTCGCGCTCAGCTAGCAAAGGAAGCGGGTCTAAAAGCGGCACTGGGCATTCCCCTTCTGACTACAAATGGTTTAATAGCTGTCCTCGTCTTTTATATGTTTGAATCCCGAGACGAAGACCAACGATTAATTGAACTCATTTCCGCTTCGACGGAATTAGGCTTAATGATTCAACGCAAGCAAGTAGAAGGAGAAATTCGTAAGGCGCTAGAGAAGGAAAAGGAACTTACGGAACTCAAATCTCGCTTTATCACAATGACTTCTCATGAGTTTCGTACACCTTTGACGACGATTCACTCTTCCGCTGAATTGCTAGAACATTACAGCAAAAAATGGTCAGAGGAGAAAAAACAAACTCACTTAAATCGTATTCAATTATCAGTCAAACATATGACTAAATTATTGGATGATGTTCTAGTAATTGGTAAGGCTGATGCGGGCAAACTCTCGTTAAACCCCGTGCCGCTGGATTTGGAAAATTTTTGCAAAATTTTAGTAGAAGAGTTGCAACTTAATGACAAAAATGAGCATAATATAAATTTTACTTTTAACCCAATAATTGGAGATTTAAACGGAGAGAACGAGTTAAAGGATAGCAGATTAAAAATTGAAAGTTACAACAAAATTCAATCTTCAAGCCAATCCAATCTACCTTGCCTGGATGAACAACTTCTGTGGCAAATTTTGGATAATTTGCTGAGTAATGCAATGAAATATTCCCCTAGGGGGAGTACCGTCAAGTTGACACTCCAATGCTTTTGCGATCGCGCTATATTTAAAATTTGCGATCGCGGCATTGGAATTCCCAAAGAAGACCAGCCACGATTATTTGAAACATTTCACCGAGCTACGAATGTAGGAACCATTGCTGGAACGGGTCTGGGTTTGGCAATTGTGAAAAAGTGTGTAGATATTCACCAAGGTCAGATTGCCGTTGAAAGTGAAGTCGGGGTAGGCACTACTTTTACTGTTACATTGCCCATCTACAACTCGCCATTAACTCATGAAGAAGATTTTAGTCATTGAAGATGAAGAATTTGTCCGGGAAAACATTTTGGAACTCTTGGATGCGGAAGGATTTGAGGTGATCGGAGCTGAAAATGGTAGCGTCGGCGTCGATGCAGCCAAATTAATGGTTCCAGATTTGATTTTATGCGATGTGATGATGCCGAAACTCGATGGTTTCGGCGTTCTGACGGAACTGCGCCAAGACGCCAAGATGGCAGCGATTCCCTTTATTTTTTTAACGGCAAAAGCCGCTAAATCCGATTTTCGTCAGGGAATGGAATTGGGAGCCGATGATTATATTACCAAACCCTTTACAAGAGCTGAACTGCTAGGTGCGATCACCAGCCGACTGAAAAAACAAGCTGCCGTACAAGAACACTTCCACACTGAACTTCAGCAAGCCAAAGAACAACTCAATTACTTAATCCACCATGACAGCTTAACCAACTTACCCAATCGGCTTTCCTTACGAGAGCGATTTAAGCAAGTAAAACTGAAAAACTCTGACAGTGAAAAACTGGTAACAGTTTTGTGTTTGGGTTTAGACCGATTTAACCAAATTAACGATAACCTGGGGCACGCTGTCGGTGACTTGTTGCTCAAAGCCGTTGCCGAACGTATCAAGGCTTGTGTGGGGAATCACGATATCGTTGCTCGCTTAAATGCCGCTCAATTTGCCATCATCCTGACGTTTGACAAGTCAGATAGCTGCCCCACAACTCAGTATAAAAAAGTGGTGGGTGATGTCGCCCAAAACATTTTGAATCAGCTCTCCCAAACCTTTGAGTTAGGGACTCGTGAACTCTTTGTCACTGCCAGCATCGGCATTGCTCTTGATCCTCGTGATGGGACAGATATCGAGCAGTTACTCAACCATGCCAACACGGCGATGCTTCAAGCGAAGCAGCAGGGAGGCGATCAATATGAGTTTTACAGCGTCGCTTTTAACATCGGCTCCTCAGAGCGTCTAGCCTTACAAAGCAGCCTGCGTCACGCCTTAGAACGCCAAGAACTTTTAGTATACTATCAACCCCAAGTCGATCTCAAAACTGGGCAAATTGTTGGTGCAGAAGCTTTAGTCCGTTGGCAGCATTCAGAACGGGGACTCATTTCACCGGATAAGTTTATACCAATTGCTGAAGAAACGGGATTGATCATACCGATTGGAGAGTGGGTATTGCAAACGGCTTGTAAACAAACCAAAATCTGGCAAGAGGCTGGTTTTAGCGATTTGCGGATAGCAGTGAATTTATCGAGCCGTCAATTCAGTCAAATCGATTTACGCCATCAGTTAGTTTCTATTCTCATGGAAATTGGTCTTGACCCTAAATATATTGAGTTAGAACTGACTGAAAGCATGTTGGTGCAGAACACTGAAGTGGCGATTCGTCGGTTAAATGCCTTAAAGTCGCTAGGTGTGGAAATCGCTATTGATGATTTTGGCACAGGGTATTCTTCTTTGAGCTACTTGCAGCAATTTCCCTTCAATATTTTAAAAATTGACCGCTGCTTTATTCGCAATATTACGGAAAATCCCAACAATGCTGCTATTACAAGAGCCATTATCGAAATGGCTAAAAGTCTAAACCTTAAATTAATTGCGGAAGGGGTCGAAACTGAAGCTGAACTTTCGTTTATTTGTCAACATCAATGCGATGTAATGCAAGGTTATATATTCAGTCCCCCCTTGCCAGCCCATGAATTTGAACAATTGCTAATCAGCAAGAAACGATTGCCACTGCCTATTAGCGCAATAAATTAGTGTCTTGGAAGGAGAGAGTGTCGATAAAACGGGGTCTCGCGTCCCCCTCTAATCCCTGTGCGTGTTACTTTGGGGCTTAGAATCGGGGAATGGAAACTTCGACGCAAGTGCCAAAATCCCGAATCTGAGGATTGCTGGACTGGCGCTCTGGGAGGATGTCCTGCCAATTGGGTAAACTCGGAAATGTACCGTCAGACATAGGCACAGGATGTCTCTTGTGCTAATCAGCGATTGAGTCGCTTTCCCAGCGCGATCGCTAGTAGGTGAGAGTTTTGTTGAGGTATCGTTTCTAATCTAAATTTATGGCAGGACATAGTAAATGGGCGAATATTAAGCGCCAGAAAGCGAGAGTGGATGCAGTTAAGGGTAAGACTTTCGCTAAACTATCGAGGGAAATTATTGTGGCTGCTCGCACGGGTGTCCCAGATCCAGCCGGGAATTTCCGACTGCGTACAGCGATTGACAAGGCAAAGGCAGCAGGAATTCCTAATGACAATATCGAACGAGCGATCGCAAAAGGTTCTGGACAACTAGGCAGTGAGAGCGACAATCTTGAAGAAATTCGCTATGAGGGTTATGGCCCTGGCGGCGTTGCCGTTTTAATTGAAGCACTGACAGATAATCGCAATCGCACGGCGGCTGACTTGCGGGCGGCGTTCACCAAAAATGGTGGTAATCTCGGTGAAACGGGTTGCGTCTCTTGGATGTTTGAGCAAAAGGGTGTTGTTACTCTTGCGGGTTCGGTGACAGAAGACCCGTTATTGGAAGCATCTGTGGAAGGGGGGGCGGAAACTTATGAGTTATCACAAGAGGATGAGACGACGGTAGCGGAAGTATTTACTGAAGTCAGCAATTTAGAAATCCTCAATCAAACTCTAAAGGATAAAGGATTGCCTGTGAACGAGGTCGAATTGCGCTGGATTCCGAGCAATACGGTGGAAGTGACTGATCCCGACTTGGCGCGATCGCTTCTGAAGTTGATGGACGCCTTAGAAGAATTGGATGATGTGCAAAATGTAACGGCGAATTTTGAAATGGCAGAGGAATTAATGTCGTTGAGCTTGGTGTAGGAGTGAGCTTCATGCGGCTTTTCTTAGAGCCGCTTTGAAGGTACTTTCCTCACATACTCCTTTCCTAACCCTTCGGGTCATTCG
>JBFLZA010000393.1:0-8615 GCA_040756535.1 Cyanobacteriota bacterium | reverse complement strand
CCAGTGGCGATACTCAACTGGGTGGTAATGATTTCGACCAGAAAATTGTTGACTGGTTGGCAGAGCAATTTTTGGAAACAGAAGGGGTGGATTTAAGGCGCGATCGCCAAGCGCTGCAGCGCCTTTATGAAGCTGCGGAGAAAGCAAAAATCGAACTTTCTGGGGTAAGTGTCACTGATATCAACTTACCCTTTATTACGGCAACACAAGACGGCCCCAAGCACTTGGAAACACGGCTTAATCGGTCTCAGTTTGAAAGTCTGTGTGGTGATTTGGTAGCTCGCTTGCGCCGACCTTTAAAACGCGCCCTATCTGATGCAGGTTTAAGTCCGGTTCAAATTGATGAAGTGGTGCTGGTGGGGGGTTCGACACGCATCCCCATGGTACAACAGTTGGTACGTAGCTTCATTGACAAAGAACCGAATCAAAACGTCAATCCGGATGAAGTGGTTGCCGTTGGAGCGGCGATTCAAGCCGGAATTCTCACCAATGAAGTTAAGGATATCCTGTTGTTGGATGTGACGCCCTTGTCCTTAGGGTTAGAAACCATTGGGGGCGTAATGAAAAAACTGATGCCCCGCAACACAACCATCCCAGTGCGGAAATCCGACATATTCTCTACAGCGGACAACAATCAAACCCTGGTAGAAATTCACGTTCTCCAGGGAGAACGGGAAATGGCATCGGATAATAAGTCCTTAGGTCGGTTTAAGCTGACGGGTATTCCCCCAGCGCCACGGGGGATTCCGCAAATTCAAGTGGCTTTCGATATCGATGCCAATGGAATCTTGCAGGTAACGGCGATCGACAAAACAACGGGTCGAGAACAAAGTATTACCATTCAAGGGGCTTCTACTCTAAGCGATGAAGAAGTCAATCAAATGATTCGCGAAGCCGAACAATTTGCTCAGGTTGACCGACAACGGCGCGAACGGGTAGAGAAGCGCAACCGGGCTGAGGGTTTGACGAATGAGGCTGAACGGCAACTCAGAGAGGTGGCACTCGATTTTGGCAGCCAGTTTGCTGGTTTTCATCGTCGTCGAATTGAAGCATTGATTCAGGAAGTCCGTCAAGCGATCGCTCGCAATGATGATCGGGCAATTGATCGGGCTGAATCCGATCTGCGAGATGCCCTCTATGAACTGAAGCGCGAGGTGCGACTTCAATACGAAGACGAGGAGGAAGATGACTTTTTTGGCGGAATTCGTCGTGCCTTCTCAGGAGAGAGTGATAGAGATCAATTGTGGGAACGCGATACCCGCCGCAACGCCTACGACTTCGAGGGTGGACGCTCCTCAAGAGAGCGTGTTAGCGAGGGTGAATTGGGGCGAAGTCCAGCAAGGGTATACCGCAAAGAATCGCGTCCTGCTGCTCCCTTAGAGAATGATTGGGATGATGAAGACGATGATTGGTTTTAAGCTGAAAGATTAGCTGCTTTAAGTTCCTTTGTGCCAACGCCTGCTCAGAGGTTAGGAAAAACTAAATTTGACTCTTTGAGTCAACATCATCCTGACCCTCTAGTCCGAACCTAACAATAAGAGCCAATAGCTACTCGCTAATTGAAGAATCGCTAATTTCTATGCAAAACTTCCGGAATTACTACGAGATTTTAGGAGTACCCACCGAGGCAACAAGCGAGGAGATTAAGAAGGCTTTTCGACGACTGGCTCTACAGTATCACCCCGATCGCAATCCGGGAAACAAAGAAGCAGAGGAAAAGTTTAAGGATATCAGCGAAGCCTATGAAGTCCTCTACAATTCGGATAAGCGTGCCCAGTACGACCAATTAGGTCGCTTCTGGAAGAAAAAAGGGTTTAACAACAGAAAAGCTGCCAAAACAACCAGTTCCAGAACAGTTAGCGATCGCAACGGTAAGGGTCGTAGCTCTACTCCAGAAGTGGATTTCAGTCAAGTCGGAGACTTTAACAGCTTTGTGGAGCAACTGACCGGGCGTCGCTCCGTCGCTAAAGCAGCAGCAACCGCTCCTGGTGCCAGGGTAAGTTCATCGGATGCCTTTCGACCAGGGACGACAAAAACCGCTTACACCGTTAATTCTCGCGCCAACCCTAAGAATGTCGAAGCTCACTTGACACTTCCTCTGGAAAAAGCATATGTAGGAGGACGAGAGCGGATTCGCCTTGAAGATGGACGCTCCTTAGAAATTGATATGCCTCCCAGTATGGTCACAGGGCAGCGAGTGCGACTCAAAGGTCAGGGCATCGCGGGTGGCGACCTTTACTTAAAAATTACAGTAGCTCCTCATCCCTTTTTCACACTGGAAGGGTCAGATATTTTCTGTCAGCTACCCGTGACGCCGAGTGAAGCCGTACTGGGTGGCCCTGTAGAAGTCCCTACCCTAGATGGCAGAGTGAAAATGAATGTTCCTAGTGGTGTGCGAGCAGGTCAAAGATTGCGCCTTGCTGGGACGGGTTATCCGAATATCGAGGGTGTGCGAGGTGATCAATTAGTTGAAATTCAAATTGCTGTTTCCCCCAACCCTAGCCCTCAAGTTCGAGAACTCTACGAGAAGCTGCGGCAAATTGACAACTTTAATCCTCGACTGGATTTACCCGTTTAGCTTAACTCGCAACAAGCCCCACGTCTCAACCCCATTAATCTGGATTTAGTATCAGCGAGTATTTCTGGAGACATTTATGGGGTTGAGAAAGATACTTTTTTTAAAAAAACTACAAATTTTGAAATAAATATAGCGAGGAAATCTAAAATAAATATAAAAACTATTTAAGGGGATAGGTGAAGTAAAAAGCCGTTTTAGTCCTTTATTTTTCAATTAAAGAGCGGCTCAAAATAAGCTTTAAGGTAGATTTCTTTAAACTATATAATCTGGTCTTGCAGAATTTTACTTTTTATGAGAAAAAGAAATATGTCTATATTGAGAAGTTAACGCTCATGCTATAAGTTATCTGAGTTATTAGATATCTAATAGCCAAAAGCCAATAGCGCTCAAGTAAAAGGTTCAGTTTTACCAGTTTTTGAAGGGCTATCAGTCTTACGTTTAAGGTGCTACACGTTGCTCCCCAAACTTGCCTTACAAAAGATGGAGCAAGAAGAGTGTTTGTAGAAAGTATTTAGAGAATTAGCAAGAAGGTTGCTATACCTCTCTTGTGTCAATTGAGAATTGAAAACGAGGCAAAGTCATTAACACCCATTCTTGGATGGGGTCGAACTCATTTTTTAATTCGAGCAGAAATTTATTTATCCCATGCATCAAAAATTTGGAGATAAAACATGAAACGTCTTATTGTTTGCTGTGATGGAACTTGGCAACAGCTAACGAGTCCTTATCCAAGCAATGTAGTTAAGCTAGCTCAAGCCGTAAAACCGCTCGCTAGTGACGGAATCCCACAAATCGTGTTTTATGACGAGGGTATTGGGACGGAGAGTCATAAGCTTTTGGGCGGAGCCACTGGACTGGGAATTGATCAAAGCATCAAACATGCTTATCGGTTTCTGAGTCTCAACTATGTTCCTGGTGACGAAATTTATTTGTTCGGGTTCAGTCGCGGTGCTTATACCGTCAGAAGCCTAGCGGGAATGATCTATTGCTCCGGTCTTTTAGATCGCCCTCATGTTACCAGAACACATGAAGCTTACGAGCTTTATCGTAACCGAGAGATTAAACCAAGAAATCAGACTGCAGTCGATTACCGTGACAAATACAGCTCTAACGTCCCTATCACCTTGCTGGGTTGTTTCGACACCGTTGGTTCTCTGGGGATTCCTTTACTAGCGGCTTTCAAGTGGTTAAACCCAGAACTTCATCGGCGGTATCAATTCCATGACACCACGTTAAATCGGTTAATCCAGAATGCATTACACGCCGTTGCGATCGACGAAATTCGCGAAATTTTCGGCGTCACCCCAATGACAAAGCATCCTGAAATTGAGAACCAACGGGTAATTCAAGTTTGGTTTCCGGGCGCACATGGCTGTGTGGGTGGTGGAACGCAAGAGTACAGTGGGTTATCCGATGCTGCTTTACAGTGGATGATGGATTCAACCCGTGAGCTTGGATTGGGGCTTGAGTTCGATCCAACTGTCATTCCGACTGGGATTAATCCGGATTATGATTGTGACTTTAATAACGATCCGGGGTTCTACAGATTAGCAGGAATCAAGTTTCGAGAAGTGAGCGATGCAATTGAAGAACTGCATGAGAGCACGATCAATCGATTGAAAACCCGTGAGGACTACCGCCCCGAGAATCTACAAAAAATTATCTCCAAAGTCCTTCAAAATCCAGAGAACTGAGAAAAATTCATCCAGAGATCAGAATCGAAACACAAGCAAGCGCTCCAATCTACAAAAATCAAAAGGAGAAGCAGCAATTATGGCAAGAGATACATCTAGAGATGGATTCAGCAACAAAGCTTTAACCTATGTTTTGACCCATTTCAAACCTATTTGGGATTTAGTTCAAAGTTCTGATCCTCTGAAACGTAAACTCAACAAATTCTTTCTCAATAGTATTATTTACAAAATTCCGACTCGCCCTCTTCCCTATAGCTTAATGACCTTAGATCCCCACATTCCAGGGACAAATCTTCCCAAGCAAACTGATACCTATACCTCTTGGGATTCACTTACAGACCGGGCTTATACGGGACGACATTTACCTCCCGACCCTGAATTTAACAAAGAAGGGAACTTGCCGAAACTTGAAGATTTAAAGGTTTTGTTCCAAAAAAGAGACGGAGAAACGATTTATTCGCCCAAATCGACGCTGCTCTTTCCCTATTGGGTGCAGTGGTTTACGGATAGTTTTCTGCGGATCGATCAGCAAAACCGCTTCAAAAATACCTCCAATCATCAAATTGATATGTGTAATGTTTACGGGTTGACCCGTAAACAGACAAATCTTATCAGAGCGTTCAAAGACGGTAAATTTAAAATTCAGAAGCTCAAGCGTAAAGATGGCGTAGAAGAAGAATATCCACTCTTTTATTATGCCGATCCTGAGAAGGATATTGTCGATCCTCAATTTGAGGGTCTTCATGCACCCCTTAATGATGAAAAAAGACAACCTCCCGAAAAGAAAGCCAAGCTGTTTGCAATGGGAGTTGAACGAGCAAACGTCCAAATTGGCTATGTCATGCTCAACACTTTATGCATCAGGGAACATAATCGAATTTGTGATGTTTTGTCAAAAAGCTATCCGCAATGGGACGATGAAAGGCTCTTCCAAACTGTGAGAAATATTCTCATGGTGATTATTTTAAATATCATTCTGGAAGAGTACATTTTCCACATTACGCCCTATAAATTTAAATTCTTTGCCGATCCTGAAGCTTTTGCCAAGGAAAGCTGGTATCGACAAAATTGGATGGCTCTTGAATTTAGTCTTGTCTATCGCTGGCATAGTGCGCTTCCTGAAACCTTTATCTATGATGGCGAAAAAACCCCCATGTACGATTCCCTGTGGAATAATCAGATGTTAATTGATAAAGGATTGGGCGCATTGATGGAAGAGACTTGTTCCCAACCGGGCACCAGAATTGGTTTATTTAATACGCCTGATTTTCCGATTCCAGGAATATCCTACACCTTTATTGATATTACTGAACTAGCCAGTATTAAACTAGGACGACAGGCGCAATTAGCCAGTTACAATGATTACCGCGAAATGTGTGGTTTTCCCAGGGTGACTGATTTCAATCAAATTACGGGCGATGCATATGCACAACAGAAATTAAAAGAGTTGTATGGTCATGTTGATAAGATAGAATTCTTTGTCGGATTGTACGCCGAAGATGTCCGGGAAAATTCAGCAATTCCGCCTTTAGTGGCACGGTTAATTGGCATTGATGCTTTCTCCCAAGCCTTAACTAATCCTTTGTTATCCCCGAAAATCTTCAACGAGGACACCTTTTCTCCCGTTGGTTGGGAAATTATTCAAAATACCAAAACTGTCTCCGATTTAGTGAATCGTAACGTTCCTCCAAGCGATCGCAAGTACAAAGTTAGTTTCAATCTTTAAGTTGTAACTTACAACGAAGAGTCAAGGTAATTAAGGGCGCTTTCGACACCTGCGCCCTCATGCAATGAAGAAGACCAAGAAAATACTATCTTGTACCACAACCAGCCAGAAGCTTTATGAACAAGCTCTACGGGGTTGAGAGAAGGTAAATATGAGCCAGAAGTTATTTACAGAATATCCCGAACAGGATGAACGCAAATACTACGATCTCCTGGTCGAGCAAGCCAAGACCCGCATGGATAATCTGTATAAGGACAAGAAGCGGGCGCTGCGAGATACCCATGCCAAAAGCCACGCTGCTGTTAAAGGAACTCTTGAAATCTTTGACTTTGATGAAGAAGCAATTAAACGCGAGTTGAAGAAGCGCGCTTCCTTGACTCCTTCACAGCTTAATGGAAATGGCATTAAGCAAGGCTTGCTCTCCTTACCCAAGCAATATCCTGTTTGGCTGCGATTTGCCAATGGGGGCTTCACAGTAAAAAATGATTACGAGCCAGACACTCGCTCCATGGCAATAAAAGTGATGGGGGTTGAAGGGGAACGGCTTGAGCAAAGTTATGAGTCGAGAACCCAGGACATTATTGTTCATAATTCAGCGTTTTTCTTTGTTAAAAGCATCCGAGACTACCACGGCTTTTTTTGTGCCGTCGTTGAGTCCAAAGAGGCAACAAAGAAGTGGCTCTATCAACATCCCAGGCAGTTCTTAGCACTCCTCAAGGGTACGAGTTCAACGCCGAAAAGTTTACTAACAGAACGATATTGGAGCAGTTCAGCCTCTGCTTTAGGTCTCAAACCCGGTTTTGATGCCTCAAAGACAAGTCTAGTTCCTGTCGAATATCCTGCTGTGATTAAATATGGGTTTACTCCGGTTTCAGCGAAACCTCCACACAACAAGATTCCATTGCAGTCTCGGACAGGGATTCCTAAACTTCCCTTTAGCGATCGCGCCCAAGCACTCGGCTTAGATCCCAGTCAACCCGACAATTACTATCGGGATGACCTCATTCAATGTCTTGCGAACCCGAATGCTGAATACTGTTGGGACTTTGGCATTCAGTTCCAAACGAATCCAAAGATGTCGATTGACGATACCACAGTTCTCTGGAAGGAAAGCGAATCACCCTTCTTCACAGTCGGTCGTCTTACCGTCAAGCATCAATTCATTAATTTTGAAAAACAATATGATTTCTGCGAAAACCTACGATTTTCTCCCTGGAACGGCCTTTCCATCCATCGTCCGGTTGGTTGTATAAATCGGCTACGCGGTGTTGTTTACCCCGTTGTCGCCTCCTATCGTAATCAAAAGCGAGGTCTTGTCTTCCAAGAGCCAACTGGAAATGAAACTTTTTAACAATTCGGAATTCGGAATTGATATAGAGTGCGGCTCGCTACACTAGCAGATAGGAATTTAAAAGCCCAGACCTACTATGTTGAGGTCTGGGTTGCTCTTTAAGCGAGAGGCGCTAAAGACTAAAAGAAACTGGGTTGATGACGGATGAGATTGAGAAATTCCTCGCGGGTTTTTTGGTCATCTTGGAAAACGCCCACCATCGCGCTTGTGACTGTCCAAGAACCAGGTTTCTGAACCCCTCGCATAACCATGCACATGTGGGTCGCTTCCATAACCACAGCCACACCTTGAGGTTCCAAAATAGTTTGAATCGCCTCACCAATCTGGCGGGTTAAACGTTCCTGCACTTGTAACCGTCGTGCATACATTTCAACAACACGCGCTAGCTTACTCAAACCGACAACTTTTTGGTTGGGGATATAGGCAACGTGCGCTCTGCCGATAAAGGGCAGCATGTGGTGCTCACAGAGGCTAAAGAAATTGATATCCCGGACAAGCACCATCTCATTGTGGCCTTCATCAAAGATGGCTCCATTGACTAATTCTTCTAGGGACTGATTGTAGCCACCAGTCAGGAAGCGCATCGCTTCTGCCACTCGTTTGGGCGTTTTGAGCAGTCCCTCGCGCTCTGGGTCTTCACCTACACCCAACAGCATCGTCCGTACCGCATCCATCATTTCCTCATTCAGTTCTTCTGGTGGCCGTTGTAGATTGGGTTCCCGACCATTATGGGTATTGCGATCAGGCCGTGTCTCGACGTTGGGAATAGGATTGGTCATGTTGAGTGATGAAGCAGAGTCAGAGCGGTAGGAACCGTTGGAAGGAGCACTAGTCATGATTAGCCTGATGATTGAAGGTTTGCAACAAGAATACGTGTGATGACAGCCAGAGAGCGACTTTACAAAGCCCCAGCACTGGGCATTAATGTTAGTGATTCAACAGCAGCTTGGTCTGGCAGTATAGCGGCGTGCACAATGGACTGTGCCACAATTTCTGGAGTCAGCATGGCTGACCGATTGAAATCCATTTGAACGGTGTCCGTATCCCACAATGGAGTATTCACAGCACCAGGACTGATGGTAATCACCCGAATGCCATGAGCGCGTTCCTCGGCTGCCAAAGTTTTCGACAGAACCATCACACCGGCTTTACTGATGCTGTAAGCGCCCCAACTGGGAAAAGGTTGTTGACCTGCAATCGAGGCAATATTAATAATCGTCCCCCGTTGCTGATCGCGCATGGTGGGTAAAACACCTTGGATGCACT
>JBFLZA010000392.1:0-8626 GCA_040756535.1 Cyanobacteriota bacterium | reverse complement strand
ATAGTCACGACCCACTATTCGAGCAGACGACAGTTGAGCTTGTCAAAACTTCAGCCTCGCCTGATCCAACTGGGTTTTAGTCCGCGTTGCGGACTACTGGGACTAAACATTTATTGATTGATTAAGGTTGATGGTGTTTATTAGTCTTCATGTATTGATTGCCAGTCCTCTGTTGTTCAGAGATTTTGTACCCATTACCATCATCACTGTGTACCGTGGGGCACACGGGAACTTACGCTTGGGGAGACCTGCCCAATAAGAGCAGTTGGAGCAATCCTGCTGTCTAATGGCGAGTCGCTGAACCAAGAATCCAACGTGCTTTAAGCTGTTGGAGTGTCAACTATACTCAAATTACGATCGCGAAACATAGTGCCACATCCTTTCGACAGAGAAGTCTAAGTGAGAGTCTATGTAAAAATTCTCTCAAAAGAGTGAGACGGCAACTGCATAACGTCAATGAGTTTAAAGTTAGTCAAACAAGCAAAACGGTTATTACTCAGCACAGTCGTGCTAGGAATTGGGCTGTGGGCAATACCAGTACACGCCCAAGTTTCTGATTCTCAAGTTGGGCGTTTAGTAGAGGCGCTACGACTCGCAGCACAGCAACGTGCCCCCGGAAATAATGGACTTGTCAGTGAGTGGCAGATTTTACCGGCAAATATTCCCCGTTGGTCTAAACAGTGTGTGGGGCAGGCATTAACACCCGCTCAATTTGAGGCAAATACGGCTAGAGCGAGGGAGATTCTTGTCTGTGTGATGCGCGATGTGCTGCGTGAGCAGTACAAAGCCAGTGGAAACAATGAATCTTTAGCAGTGCAACGGACTGCTTCCTGGTGGCTGACTGGCAACGCCAATCAATACAACAGTGGTTCAACGGGTTTCTACACTCAGAAGGTTCTGGGCTTCTATCAACAGCAGGAGCGCACTGCACAAGGTCAGACCCCTGTATCTTCTCCACAACCTACTCCATCTGGGCAAGGAACGCAGACGCCTTCTCAACCCCCTGCCAAACCTACAGCGAATGCATCATCTTCCTCCCCAGTTTCCAATGCCCAAGTCGGAAGGCTAGTGGAGGCACTGCGACTCGCAGCACAACAACGCGCCCCCGGAAATAATGGTCTAGTCAGTGAGTGGCAGATTTTACCGGAAAATATTCCCCGTTGGTCTAACCAATGTATTGGACGGGAACTGACACCAGCCCAATTTGAGGCAAGTCCTGTCACCGCTCGTGCAATTCTCCTGTGTGTGATGCGTGACGTGATGCGCGACCAGTATCAAGCCAGTGGAAACAATGAAACCGTCGCGGTACAACGTGCGGCTTCCTGGTGGCTGACCGGCAACCCAGCTCAATACAACAATGGCGCAACAGCTACTTACAGCAAGAATGTTCTGAGTTTCTATCAGCAACAGGGTCGTAATGCACAAGCTCAACCGCCTGCTCCTGTACCAAAACCAGCTCCATCCGGACAAGCGACGCCACCGGCAGCCAGTGCTTCATCGTCGGCTCAAGTTTCCAATACTCAACTCGGAAAGCTGGTTGAAGCGTTACTACAGGCAGCACCGGCGGATAAAGCAGACGATGACCTCTACGGTGCTTGGCAAGTCAAAGCGGAAAATATTCCTCGTTGGTCTCAACAATGTATGGCTAAAGAACTGACACCTATAGAATTTCAGGACAGTCCTGTAACGGCTCGTGCTGTTTTGGTGTGCGTGATGCGTGATGTATTCAACAATCAGTATCAAGCCAGTAATAACAATGAAGCTCTAGCGGTTCGGCGTGCGGCGGCTTGGTGGATGACGGGTGACCCCAGTCAATTTGATAGTAGCTTAATTGCTGACTATACTCAAAATGTTTTGGGGTTTTATCAGCAATCCAATATTAAGTTCTTTTCTCATATTTAATTGGGAATTGACGTACTCCCCTGGCTAAAAGCACAGGGGTTCTTTACTTCTTAAATATTTTGATAGGTGGGATGATATTGCGTGAGCGCACACTCGTGTCAAGAGCGAATTGAACCTAACAGAATTGCAGTTTGTTGTCCGATGGCAGACCCAACGCTTCAGCCAAACAAGCGCTCATATTCTGCCTTGACCACTCCGTAACATTCACAGGCGGATGTTTCCAAGTTCTTCCTGTCAAGAATCTGGATGTTTCCGCGCTGGTAACGAATCAAACCCTTGCTCTGAAGTTGACTAGCCGCTTCGCTGACTCCGGCACGCCTTACGCCAAGCATCATGGACAGGAATTCATGCGTAAGGGAAAGTTTCTCTGAATCCACACCGTCACTGCTCATGAGCAACCAGCGGCAGAGCCTTGCTTCTAGATGATGAAGACGGTTGCAGGCAGCAGTTTGTGAACTGAGAACAATGGTTGTATGTATGTAACGGTGGAGAATCTTTTGCAGCGCTCCACCTTTGTCGAACGCCTGTTTGATCATCTCCGCTTTGACACGCACGGCTTGACCGGGAATTTGCGTAAGTGTTCGCATCGGCGTCGTGCCCGCATCCAAAAGAACTGGCAAACCTGCCATCCCTTCACGCCCGATACAGCCAGCTTCGACTGTTGAGCCGTCCTCCATCACCGTCACTAACGAAAGCAATGAGTTAACAGGGAAATAGACAAACGGGATAGGCTCATAAGGCAATATGATGGACTGCCCATGCGAGAGTGATACCTGCTCCATATGAGGCTGCAATGCTGTTAGCTCCTCACTCGGTAAGCTGGCAAGCAGCCGATTTGGTAAGAGTGGATGTACCTCTTGGTAAGTGGACATGAAATATCTCCAAAATTTGCCCCATTGGCACAGTATCAAAAAACAACTGATTGATGGTTAATCGGCTCTGTTCATCTAGGAACGTCTCTCCCACTCCTGCTCATAACTCAACTCATTTTAGTTTTGGGGTGTGGGATTGTGGAAGGGATAGTCGATTGGAGGAGCGATCGCACAAGCGAGAAAAACACTTCAGATCGCAGCAGGGGTTTTCCTTTGGCGCTTTCACCAACTCAGTGCACGGAAGATATTGATACGAGCGATCGCTCTTGCAGGCATCAGATGCGATCGCTGCGACGAAACACAAACAGATTGCCTGTTACACCTGGTCTTACCCTGATTTCTTGGTTTGAATACTATAGTCTATAGAACTATTGTATTCAAGGCATTAACTTAGCTTTAATGCCGCTCAAAAAATTGGATTGTCTTCTAGGAGTAGAGATACAACGACTTCGCGCAGCGAAAGGTTGGTCACAGGAGCATCTTGCAGAGGTTGCGAATCTGCATAGAACTTATATTAGTCAGCTGGAACGAGGGTTGAAAAGCCCATCTGTCCGGGTTCTCTATCAAATTACTACTGCCCTAGGCGTAACCATGAGCGCACTACTGGAAGTAGTTGAGGAATCTCTTGATGCTGACGAGTGACGAAGTTGAGAGATTAAGGGAAGCTATTATTGCTACAATTGCAGCTCCCATTGTCGGATCGATAGAGGATTACTCTTGGGAAGCTATATTTCATTATGTTAAAGATATTCCCCTGTCAGATCCTACGTCTGGACGTACTAAGCTTCTTCATGATGCTGTTGATCTCAGATCACAAACAGGTTGGTCATTAAAGACAATTCAATTACCAAACCTTAACCCTGGCCTTACTTTCATGTTCGTAATTCAACGAGCTGATGTAGTCACAAAAGCATCAGCGCTCGGCTTTCCTGGCCTGACAGTAGACTCACCACCAGCAACTTTGGGAGCAGCTATCATTCACCATTGGAATCAAAAACTAATGCAGGATCGCAACCTGCAAGGTGTAGCAAATAGCTACGAAGGCATTCTTTGCAAGAAGAGAAATGCCATTGAATATATCTATACTGAGTACTCCCTAACCCCTCTCGATCCCACTCAGTTTTCCTGGAACTGGTCAATAGATAGAAATACTGGAGAAGCAGGCAAAGGATTACAAGGAAAGATTGACGATAAACTGACCCTAGTCTGGTACAAAAACCAAAAGCAACTCTTCAAGGTTCAAACTATTCCAGAGCAACCCATTCGGCTCAGAATTGAGCGAAACCGTCTTACGCCTGACGAGTATGTGAAAGCTATCTTATCAACTCTTCAGAAAAAGCTTAATTAAGCGCGAGATGAGGAGGAGGAGGACTGGTCTGTAAGATACATTCAGCGATCGCTTTAGCTAACAACGGAGGTACCGATTCTCCAATTTGGTCTGCCATTTCAGTGTATGAACCCAGGAAATGAAATTTATCTGGGTAAGAATGTAGCCTTGCGGCTTCACGGATTGTGATAGTTCTGTCTTGTGTGGGATGAAAGAATCTACCAGACCCAGGGTGAAAGACCCATCTAGTAATCGTTCTGGCAGGTTTGTCCCAGTAGAGTCTTCCATAAGCTCCACTGTAATGCTTCTTGGGCGCTAGCTCTGGGGGCAAATCTCTAGCATCTTGTCCTTCTTTTAAAGCTCTAGCTCTTGACATCTGGATGGGACTCAATTTACGCGCAATGTGATTAACTAGCTTATTACTACCACTACGTAGTAACCTTTGATAGTTAGTTTGCGGCTCACAAATATATGCCTCTGCTGTGTATTCCTGCCCAGCTTCGAGTACTGGCAAATCTCCAATAGCATCTCTAACCGTCACAATTGGAGAGGTTATAGGCTCTAGTAAATTCAATTGAATACTCTTTGGTTCAGGTTTGAGAGATCTAATATCTCCCTGATGAGTAGGTTCTGGAAGTGCAGGAGCGACACTGTTCAAACAAGCTACAAAAAAAGCTCTTGCTCTAGTTTGAGGAACACCATAATTTGCAGCATTTAATGATGCGGAAGTCACTCCATACCCTATTCGCTCTAGTTGTATGGTTATCTCTTCTCTGACAGTACCGTTATAGGCTTTTAGAATTTCGGGTACATTCTCCATCACAACATACAAAGGTCTGAATTCTTTCACAAACTCTAAGAACGTCTTGTATAGCTGGTTTCGAGGCTCTTCTAGGTATCTGTATCCAGCAGGAATGTTGCGAGAGAATCCTTGACATGGAGGACCACCAATTATGGCGGCTAACTCTTCTCGATCTAATTGAAGCGCTAGTCGAAGCTCCCTAGCATTGACTGTGCGGATATCCTTTGCAAGAACAAATTTTGTTTCTGGGTAGTTATACTTAAATGTTGCTAAAGCTTTTGTCTTTTCATCAATAGCGCATATAGTCTGAAAGCCTGCTAAGTGAAAACCTGTAGTCAAGCCCCCAGCACCAGCGAATAAATCAATGACAGTGTATATCATATAGTGAATACTATTGTATTCACGACAAAACGTCAACTTGACGAAAACCTGCCGTTGCGATCGCTTAAGCTATGTTTTAAGTTCGTTCAGCATCCGACTGGTTCCCTCATCAATAGCTTTTTGCATCAGTTGAGAAATCATTTCGGTTGGCAATTCAGAAGGTTGTTAGCTCTTTATAAGCTGTTGTGCATTTAATTTGCAAGTTGATATTTAACATATTTCTTGTGGGATGGGCATCTTGCCCGTTCCAGCTATGCAATTTAGATGCAGATTAGCTTAGTTGACAGCGATCGAGATAAATTTGGGCAACCGTATCCTTTGGGTTAATACTCAAGACCTCTTCAAACCGTCGTGCAGCTTCCCTGATTAAATGCTGCTGGTATAGTACCAAAGCTTCTTCAAAAATTGTTTTCGTGGCTAACTTGCCTTCTTTGATTTTAGGCTCATCTCCATCAAACACTTCAAAAACTGCCACCGCTTTTGACTTTCCCTTCAGGTTGACTTTCTCAATGAAGCGGATACTATACTCACCGGGGTCGTGCAAACGTAAAAAAGTTTGCTCAGAGATTAACATTGAAACTCCATAGCTCTTCGTTAGGCTTTCCAAACGAGAGGCTAAATTGACCGCATCACTAATTACCGTGCCATCCATACGATTTTTTCCACCCACTGTCCCCAGCATTAACGAGCCTGTATTAATACCAATCCCAATTTTGATGGGGACATAACCTGAATTAGCACGATGTTGATTATATTCAATAATTCGTTGCAGCATGGCAATTCCAGCTTTAACCGCCTCATCAGCACGGCTGCTAAACAATGCCATAATCGCATCGCCAATGAATTTATCAATAAATCCATTATTTTCAATAATCGCTGATTCCATGCGAGATAGATAGGCATTGATAAACTTAAAATTCTCCTCAGGCGTCATACTTTCTGATAAAGTGGTGAAATCGCGAATATCAGAAAATAAAATCGACATTTCCTGTTGCACGTTATCGCCAACTGCAACATCAATAATACTTTCCTTGCCCAACAATTGGAGAAATTTATGAGGAACAAAGCGACCGGAGGCAATGTTGATATTAGACAGTTGTAAATGAGTTTTAATTCGGGCTAGTAATTCATTTTTCGAGATAGGTTTGGTTAAATAATCATTAGCACCGACACTCAATCCTTCCACCAAGTCATTGACTTGATTTTTTGCCGTCAGCATCAAGATAGGAACTTCGTTAGCAGGAAACTTTTCGCGAATTCTTTGGCAGGTTTCATAGCCAGTCATCCGAGGCATCATCACGTCAAGTAAGATTAAATCGGGTTTGAAACCCTGCTCGATCGCCTCCAAAGCTTCTGTACCATTAGAGGCTTGAGTTAGGGAATAGTTTTGCAGGGAAAGATGGTTGATGAGTACCTGAAGATTCACTGGCTCATCATCGACAATCAAGATTTTGAACTGCTGAGAAAGGTGATTATTTTGAATTAAGGGCTTGAGGTTCTCTGACTCATTCCTTTGTAATATTCGTTCGACGCTCTCTTCCTGATTCACTTGTTCCCTAGGACGCAGGATGCAGGACAGATAAGAGCGATCGCTAAATGTAACTTCACCCGATGCCACTGGCAGCGTAAAGGTAAACCGCGAACCCACCCCTACAGTCGATTCCACTCGAATTTCGCCCCCGTGCAACTCCACAAGCTTTTTAGTGATTGCTAAACCCAAGCCAGTACCACCGTATTCACGCGCTGTTGAACCATCGGCTTGTTCAAAGGATTCAAAGATTCGGTCTAGTTTATCGTCTGGTATGCCGATGCCGGTATCGGAAACGGTAATGGCTAGATATTTGGCTCGATCCCCCCTAGCCCCCCTTAAAAAGGGGGGAACAAGAGAGGTTGGAGTCTGTTGCTCCCTACTTTCTAACGGGGAAATAACAGAGGTGGAATTGTGTTTCTCCCCCCTTTTTAAGGGGGGTTGGGGGGGATCTACGACAACCGCTGATATTTCTACAGTCCCCTTTTCAGTAAATTTAATCGCATTCCCAACCAAGTTATACAAAATCTGTTGCAAGCGATTCTCATCAGCTTGTGCTGCGGGGAAGTCTGAAGGAATGGCGTTAACAAGCTGCAAATCTTTGTTTCTAATCAGAGGTTGGTTGAGGGTAAGAACAACCTCAACAATTTCTCGCAGTCCTACAGGTTGCAGTTGGAGTTCAATAGTTTTATGTCTCAGTTTAGAAAAGTCGAGGATATCGTTAACGAGGGTTGCCAGCCGGTGTCCACTTTGGACAATCAGCAACAAATTTTTTCGTTGCTGTTCAGAGAGTTGTCCAATGGCTCCGTCAATCATCGACTCGGCAATGCCAATCATGCCGTTGAGAGGTGTCCGCAGTTCGTGAGAGGTATTGGCAAGAAACTCATCCTTGAGCTGACTCAATCGCTCTAGATCTTCATTTTTGCGTTCTAGTTCTTGGGTGAAATGAATTCGCTCGGCTTCGGCTTGTTTGCGTTGGGTGATGTCAGTAAAGGCAACAATGGCATAAGCGACTCTTGCCTTTTCATCAAAAATTGGCGTAGCTCGGACTTCAAGGGGAATAATTCTTTCTCCTTGGTGGATTTCCATATCCTCAACATTTACGCTTTCGCCTTTAAGCGCATGAGTAGAAGGCAATTGCTCCAGAGGATATAACTGGTCAGTTCCGGCGATATAAACTTGATAAACCTCTGGCAATTGTTTGGGTGTGGCATCTGGCATGATGCCCTTGCCCATTAAATCCTGTGCGGTGCGATTGGCGTAGTAGATTTTCCCCATTGCATCATGGATGGCGATACCGACTGGCACCGCTTCTAAAAATTGAGTCAACCTGCTCTCAGTTTGAGTTAATGCCTCATTTAAGGCTTTCATATTGGCATTATTAGTTTCTAGGGTGGCAAAGGATTCTTGCAGTTGCCTTGCCATGCTGTTAAATGATGTGGCTAATTCCCCCAGTTCGTCAGAGCGATCGCTTGTTCCAGATACTTCAAGATGCTCCCATTTCCCCAAAGCGAGAGCTTTAGCAGATGCGTTCAAGCGCAGAATTGGCTTGACAATCCAGCGAGAGGTGAAAATGCCGATGATTGTAGCCACTATCAAGGCTGCAATACACAGCAAGATGGTAGTTCGGGTGTTGGCGTTAATTTCCTGCATGAAGTCGGATTCAGGAACAACCACCACGATTAGCCAATCCAGTCCCAACTTATCGCGCCAGGGTGTTACTTGGACAAACTGGCGCTGATTTCCAATCGTCAATTTGAACTGTTGGGTACTGTTAATCTCACTGAGATTTTTATAGCGTTTTGTTAAATACT
>JBFLZA010000391.1:0-8637 GCA_040756535.1 Cyanobacteriota bacterium | reverse complement strand
CTACTAAAGTGGCGCGGCCCCCCACCGCTACCCAAATCACCATCTCAATCGAAAAGGCAATATCCATCGCTTTGGGTGAGATGATACCAGTTTGCAAGGTATACATTGCCCCCGCTAAACCAGCAAGTGCCGCAGAAATGGCAAACACCAAAACCTTATAAGTTGTAGGGTTATAGCCAGTGAACCGCACCCGGCTTTCGTCATCACGAATGGCAACTAGGACATTGCCAAAACGTCCTCCCGTTAACCAACGACAAAGTGCATACGCTCCAATGAGAAACAAAATAGTTAGTGTGTAGAAGACAAACTGCGTCTGTGAGGCATTTATATCTGCTCCCAACAATGTTTTGTAGTTCGTCAAACCATTGGTGCCGTTGAATAGTTTCTGCTGACCATTGAAAAAGTTAAAAAAGACAATTGTTGCCGCTTGGGTGAGGATGGAAAAGTAAACTCCTCGAATGCGGTTACGGAATACTAAATAACCCAAAATTGCCCCCAGTAAAGCGGGTATGACAAGAACGGCAATAGCAGCCAACCCAAAAGAATCAAAAGGCGACCAAAACCAGGGTAGTTGTGTCACGCCGTAGAGGTTCATGAACTCCGGCAACTTCCCTGCTTCTATCGGCGCTAATTGCAAATGCATCGCTAGGGCATAACCCCCAAAGGCGAAAAAGATGCCATGACCGAGACTTAATAAGCCTGTGTAACCCCAAATTAGGTCAATGCCGAGGGCAGCGATCGCTAATGCTAAAAACCGCCCCAACTGATTCATGCGAACACTGGGGAGAACCGCAGGCATAACGAAGAGGAGGAGTAACGCCACAACAGCAACAGCCCCCACTTCAATCAGCCGTAACCGACGACGCTGATGTCGTCGGTCAATACCTGGAATTGCAATGAGTGAATTAGTAGTCATTAGTCATTAGTTATTAGTCATTAGTCATTGGTTATTAGTTATCAGTAGAGGAATGTCGTTTCTCATGTATGAATACGGGAAGTTTTTAAGCATCAACCGAGCGCCCTTTTTGAGGGAAAATTCCTCCCGGTCGTACCTGAAGAAATGCAATAATTAGAACGAATATCATTACCTTTGCCATGCTTGTCGTGGCAAAAAATGTAAAGAAATCAGCTAGTGGTTTTATCGGTGCCAAAGTGAGAGCGAGTATTCCAGAACCAATCAGGTAGTTAGCCGTACCAATTGCGATCGCAGCTACAATAGTGCCTACTAGCTTCCCGACACCGCCAACCACCACCACCATGAACGTATCGATGACATAGTTCTGGCCTGTATTCGGCCCTACAGAACCCAGCAAACTAATCGCACAACCGGCAACGCCTGCCAACCCAGAACCCAGCGCAAACGTCAAAGCATCCACTTTTCCCGTCGGAATTCCCAAACAAGCACTCATACTCCGGTTTTGCGTTACGGAACGAATTCGCAATCCCCAAGCAGAACGCTGCAAAAACAGGTAAATTCCCGCCACACAAAGAATGGTTAACGCGATGATGAACAGCCGCGTGTAAGGCAGTTGAATCCCAAAAAGGGGCAAACTCCCCCGCAACCAACTCGGTGCTGTAACATTCACATTCTGAGCCCCAAACCAAGGCTGAGTTACCGCCAGTTTGTAAGTCTGACTCAAGAATACCCCAGTGGCTAAAGCAATCCCCAAAGATAGCGGCAACATTACTGCCACTACCCAGTTACGAATGCGCTCAATATCTGGGCGTCGCGACAAAACCCACAACGCCCCAAAAAATAGCAAGCAAAATAGAGCAATCCCAATCATTAGCACCCAGTTCACGCTACGCACGAACTGTTGCAAAATCAGACTTACCCCCCAGGTTGCCAAGAGGGTTTCCAAGGGGCGTCCGTAGAGAAATCGAATCACCCCTCGCTCCAAAATCAATCCTGCGATCGCCGTCACGAGGAATGCTAACGGTATTGCAAACAAAATATAAGTAGCAAACCACGGCTCTCCTAGCTGTTTGAAGCCATTTTGCACCACATAGGTCGTGTAGGCTCCCAGCATCATCAACTCACCGTGAGCCATGTTAATCACGCCCATCAGTCCAAAAACAATGGCTAATCCTAGCGCTGCGATTAATAAAACAGCGCCAATACTAATGCCGTTAAATAGGCTATCAAACAGTACTGTCAGCACAATATTTATTTACTCTCAGTCGGTTAGCAGGTTGGCAGGGCGCGTAAGTTGAAGGTTAACAGATGGCAAGGTGAGCAAAGTGTACAATTTGAACTTTCAACCTTCCAACCTTCCAACCTTTTAACCTTTAACCTTAAATTTTAAATTTTGTACTTGCCACCTTTGTTCGGATCAGACCAGTCACAGGCATAGCCTTTTGTTTCAGCTACAAATTGATTCCAGGGAAGTGGATTAACGGCTTTGTCAGTGGAATAAACAATCTTAAATAGACCATCCTCTCCAACTTCACCAATTCGCACAAACTTGGAAATGTGATGATTTTTGTCCATCGTTACTTGACCCTGGGGAGCATCAAAAGTCTGACCTACAGCGGCTTTACGTACTGCCTCTAAGTCAGTTGTCTTGGCTTGCTCAACCGCCTGCTTCCACAAGTAAACTGCAATGTAGGCAGATTCCATTGGGTCATTTGTAACTCGGTCTGCACCGTATTTTTTCTTAAACGCCTCAACAAACTTTTTATTGGTCGGAGTATCTACAGTTTGGAAGTAGTTCCAAGCCGCGTAGTGACCTTTGAGATACTCTGGGCCAATGGCTTTAACTTCTTCTTCAGCAATACTGACTGACATACTGGGATATTTATCGGGTCCCAACCCTGCATCTCGTAACTGTTTGAAGAAGGCAACGTTGCTATCACCGTTGAGGGTGTTGTAAATCACGCCACCATTGGGCAGAGCGGCTCTAATTTTAGTAATGATGGCTGTAACTTCAGTATTGCCGAGCGGTAAGTAATCTTCTCCAACCGTTTTGCCGCCTTTGGCTTCCAACTGTGCCTTGATAATGGTGTTAGCCGTGCGTGGGAAAACGTAGTCAGAGCCAACCAAGAAGAACTCTTTGCCCTTATTTTCCAATAACCAATCGACTGATGGCTCAATTTGCTGGTTCGGGGCAGCACCTGTATAAAAGATATTATTAGAACACTCTTGGCCCTCGTACTGCACGGGGTACCAGAGCATATGTTTTTTGTCTTCAAACACTGGCAGAACGGCTTTGCGGCTAGCCGAAGTCCAGCCTCCAAAGACGGTTACTACCTTATCTTGATCAATTAGCTTTTTCGCTTTCTCGGCAAAGGTGGGCCAGTCAGAAGCGCCATCTTCGACAACTGCCTCAATCTTCTTGCCCAACACTCCACCGGCTGCATTGATTTCCTCAATCGCTAGCTGTTCGGCATCGACGACACTCTTTTCACTAATCGCCATTGTGCCGCTGAGGGAGTGTAAAATTCCCACTTTGATCGTATCGCCACTACTCCCCCCAGCCGCTGCTACAGGAGATGCAGCCGTTGTTGGACTTTCGGCTGTAGTTGTTGGACTGTTAGTGCACGCTTTCAAGAGAATGCTAGTTCCCAACGTTGCGGAGCCGTAAAGCAAAAACTTACGTCGCCCAAATTGCCTTGCCATGATGATAGTCCCCTCCTAATTCCACCTGCTGATGTAGAGACACTTGCAGTCAAGGTGTGATATTAGAGCGAGGCTACCTAACTAATTGTTATTTTTGATACAAAAAGCCTATATCAGATGATAAATAAAGCTTTGTAAATTAAAAGTTAAAAAAAGATTAACAAAGAGAGAATATTAGGCAAGTTGACCTTCTCATCCTGAGTTGGGGAAGTCATTAAGCTGATGTGCCTTCAAGTTACATAACTTTAAATTGCGGGAAAGACGCTACCGACAATCCAGGCACGGAGACACTGAAGATGTAATTTGAATTAATTAGTGAAAAGAGAAAAAAATCCCCCTAATCCTCACATTACTAGCTCCGGACTCAGAAGAATTAAGATGGATTTATCAGTCCCTGAAAAAACTTATCCAAAACTTTACTAAAGTGCGTATCTGAAACTATTTAGACTAGATATAAAGGAGACTTATCACACTTATTATATGTGTAAATGCCGTGATTCCTGTCAGGCGTCGATGCAGAGATTCCATAAATGCAATAGAGCAAAAGGATTCATTCTTTTGTAATTTTTTGCTATCGGCTCAGCTACTAGAAAATCAGGCTGTGCCAACGAAGAATGAAGAAAAAAATCAAGCTGTAACGGTGGCAGCAATGAAGCGCTGGATTAAGCAATTATTCTTGAATGCCACTATCCGGAGAAAAATAGGCGCTGGATATGCTCTGTGTGTTGGAGTTGCGATTTTAGGAACAAGCGCTGGGCTAATGCTGGGAGAGCATTATCAAACTCAGGCGATGCAAGCAATGGCTCGTACCCATCAGCAAGAAGATCTATTGAGAGCGTTGCAAATGGCGGTTTTGCAGGCGCGATCGCACGCCTCTCGATTGGCAGACGCTGTGGGCAACGAAGTTTGGTTGCAATACGAACATGAGGCATTTAAAAACAGTATTAAAAACGCTCAACAAGAATTGATTCAAACGAAAGGCTTTGTTAACAATCGGGATAACCAAACCTTAACCAACTATAACCAATTGCACAATTTATTGGAGCGTTACGCCATCGCTGTCAATGCCTACAGCAATTTCACCGAATCTTTGTTAAGAGAAGTTGATGCGGCGAAGGTGAAGCCTCATGAAATTTTCTTCGCTCAACAACAACTGTTGAGGAATAACAGCGGCGAAGTAGCGATCGCACTCGATCAGCTTTCTGAGCAACTCACTCAGATGATTGCAACCGCTCAAACTCAACATCAGCAATCCACCTTCATCCTAGAGCAGGCGGGGGCGCTGCGGGTGAAAATTATTGCTGCCAGTATGTTGCTATCGGTTTTCGTCGCCGCACTACTGGCTTTGTATACCAGTAATGCGATCGTTCAGCCCATCCGATCCGTTACCAACGTGGCCCAAAACGTCGCAGATGAATCCAACTTTGCTTTGAGGGCACCCGTGATGACTGAAGATGAAGTCGGTGTCTTAGCCACATCCCTCAATCAGCTTATTGAACGAATTGCTGCCTACACAGAGGAACTCAAACAAGCCCAAGCCCAACTGATTCAAACTGAAAAAATGACCAGTTTGGGAGCAATGGTTGCTGGTGTGGCTCATGAAATCAACAACCCCGTCAACTTCATCTACGGTAACCTAGACTACGCCAGCGACTACATTCAAGATTTACTCTCGTTACTGCGTCTCTACCAGCAATCCTATCCCGAACCGCAACCCGCCATTCAACAACAGTTTGAAGATATTGATTTCGATTTCCTAGCTGAAGATTTGCCCAAAATTCTCTCCTCCATGAAGGTGGGTGCGAACCGCATCCGTGAAATTGTTCTTAGCTTGAGAAACTTCTCTCGCTTGGATGAAGAGGGAATGAAGCGAGTCAACCTCCATGAAGGAATCGAGAATACCCTACTCCTTCTCAACAATCGTCTCCAGCAGAGAATTCAGGTAAATAAGGAGTATGGCGAATTACCACTGGTGGAATGCTGTCCCGCACAAATTAATCAGGTTTTTATGAATCTTTTGTGCAATGCGATCGATGCATTGGAAATGCCAACAAGAGATAGGGAACAGGAGACTAGCAACCGTTCAATTCAATCTTCAAAATGGACATCCATAGGCTCTTGCTATTCCTACAAAAAAGGCTGTACAAACACTAAAAAACCTCAAAATTATCAATCCACAATTCCTATGATTCGGATTCGCACCGAAGTCTCAGAGCAAAATTGGGTTGTGATTAGAATTTCTGATAATGGTTGTGGAATTCCACCTGCAATTCAAAACCGAATATTTGACCCCTTTTTCACAACAAAAGAACCGGGTAAAGGTACGGGGTTAGGGCTAACCATTAGTTATCAAATTATTACACAGCATCAAGGCACAATTGAGGTAAACTCATTACAGAGTCAGGGTACAGAATTTGTAATTAGGTTACCAGTGGAGACCAGAAAGTAGGCAAAATTATCGTCAGTAATTGGCATTTCTTTCTAAGTTCTCTTTCCCTGTGCCCCTTATCCCCAAAGGGGCTTCTCATTTGTTTTTACCGAAAACTTCTACTTCCTCCCATTTCAGCGATAGTCCAGTTTCCTGGGATAAATCGCAGCGTTCTAGATAAAGACGGGTGGCTAAATCACCCTCATTCATTTGCAAAACCTTCTCGAAGTATTGCCGAGCTAGGGTGAATTTCTCCTGAAAATAGAGCCAAACGCCCTGCTCAAAATCGGTTTTAGTTCGGCTTTTGAGTTCTTGGAGGGGTTGAGGGTCGCTGTCGTAAATTTCAAATACAGCCACAGGAGCCTGTTTCCCTCTTACCTTAACGCGATCGAGAAATCGACAGGTATATTTTTGGGGGTCATCGAGTTGAGACAAGGTTTGCCCGCTAACGATGATACTTGCTCCGTAGAGTTTGGTTAACTGTTCTAGGCGAGATGCCAGATTTACCGCATCGGCAATCACAGTGCTATCAATCCGTTCCTCTTCCCCAATAATGCCCAGCATTAGGCTGCCGCTATGGATACCAACTCCGATCGCAATGGGAAAATAGCCACTGTTTTGGCGATACTCATTATAAATTGCCACCTGTTTTTGCATCTCAATCGCTGCGGTGACGGCATCATCAACCGTTTCAGGAAACAACGCCATGATGGCATCGCCAATATATTTATCAATAAAGCCGTTGTGCTGGCGAATAACTGGGCCAACCTGGCGTAAGTAGGAATTAATAAAATCAAAATTTTCCTGGGGAGACATGCTCTCCGACATGCTGGTAAAGGAGCGAATGTCGGCAAACAAAATGGTCATTATGGCTTGCACCGAGTCCCCTAGTGTGGCATCAACAATACTTTCTTTTTGCAGAAAATGCAAAAATTGACGAGGTACAAATCGTGCCGAAGCTTGGGCAATTTTTGCCAGTTCTCTTCTGCTTTCCTCCAGCTTAGTGAGGGCACGAAATGCCCTCAATGCCGCCACTATGGTGGTAAAAAGTTTACGAGTAGTTAATTCAGTTTTAGTTTTATAGTCATTAATATCGTAGTGAATAATCACTACATCTTCTGGTGCTTGTCCTGGCTGACCAGTGCGTAAAATAATCCGCACTATTAAGTTACTCAAAACCTCCCGGATATATTTCACTACTTCCAAGCCTGCGTCATCGGTTTCCATGACCACATCGAGCAAAATTAGGGCAGTATCCGGATGTTGTTCGATTAAGGCTTTGGCTTCTTCCCCGGAGTAAGCACTAATAAAAGTTATGGATTTGCCCTCAAAAATAAAATCATTGAGCACCAGTTTGGTGACGTTATGAATCTCGGCTTCATCGTCTACCAAGAGAATTTTCCAACTATCTCCCCCTGATAGGGGTAATTCGTTGGTGTCAGGAAAAATTAATTTATTATCGTTATTCTTTGGAGAAATTAATTCTTTATCGTCTTCATCAGCAAAAACTAATTCATCATCGTCTTCATCGGCAAATATTAATTCATCATCTTCAGTAATTAAGTTTATTTTTGTCTCTTCTGACATTGTTCTTTATGGCTTATTTTTGTTATCTTATTAGGATGATGGAGAAATCTTAGCCTAAATATTTTACCCAAAAAATCCTTTGATTAAAGACTGGACAAACCTATTGATCTGCGTGCAAAGCCCCTATCTCCAGGGGGTTCCAATTTCACCCTGCCAACACAGGTAAGATATCGCACCTTAGCAGACAAGTGCCTGCAATACAAAAGTAAAAGGCTACTTCCTTTCATTAACTGGGTAACTTAATAATAAACTTCGTCCCCACACCCACTTGACTTATACATTCAATCGTACCATTGAGTTTTTGGGTGACGAGGTTGTAAACGATATGCAAGCCCAAACCGCTTCCTCCCTGACCCCGTTTTGTGGTAAAGAAGGGGTCAAAGATTTTGCTTAAGTGTTCCTGGGGAATACCTTTGCCATCATCGGTGTATTCAAAGGTAATCTGCTCACCCTTTTGTTTAAAATCAAAAACCAGGTGTCCGGCGTCTTCGGGGGAGTAAGCATGGGTGAGGGAGTTCATCACGAGATTGGTGATAATCTGAGATAATACACCTGGGTAAGTGTGCAGGGCGATCGCTTCGTCCCCTTTGATTTCCACCTGATGATGAGTGGTTCTTAGTTTGGGTTTGAGAGGAATTAATACCTCAGATAGATACTGCTTGAGATTAAATGTGCGTTGTTCTTCACTAGACTGATCGACCGCTACTTGTTTGAAACTCTGAATTAAGTCAGCGGCTCGATTCAGGTTACTCAAGACCATGCTACTGCTTTGCATGGCGGTATCAAGGAATTTTTCGAGTTGCGATCGCTTCATCTGGCCGCTTTTATACGTCTCGTAAAAGGCTGTGGTTTTGTCAGCTAACAGAGAAGCAGCAGTGATGCCGATGCCAACTGGAGTATTGATTTCATGGGCAACGCCAGCTACCAAGCCGCCTAGTGACGCCATTTTCTCAGATTCTACCAGCTTGTTTTGGGTAGCTTTTAGGTTTTCTAGGGCTTGGGA
>JBFLZA010000390.1:0-8640 GCA_040756535.1 Cyanobacteriota bacterium | reverse complement strand
TGGCTTGGCTTATTTTTTACCGTAGTGCGTAAACTACGAACCAGCGGTCATGTTCTTTCCTTGGCTGCGATGTTTCTGCGGTAAGAGTCGTAACTCTACTTCGGATTAAACCTGTCTGTTCCATACGCCCAAGCGGGTCAGCAACCCTCTTTAGGGTAGCATGATGTCTAGATACTGTGTAGACATCATGAAGTCAAAAGGGTTACATATTCGGATATCTGAGCGTCGTCTAAATAAGCTAAGGTTATACGCCGAAAGCAAAGAAAAGACGATGACTCAACTGATTGAAGACTGGATTGATAGACTACCGTTGCCAGAGGGATTGGAACCCTCCGTTCCTCCGGTTTCCCGCTGAGGAACCCCACCTTAGACATTGCGGGTACTCGCCTACGGCTCGATAAAACCCGCTCGTCTTGAAGGTGGGGACTTCCGCGTTACGTTAAATCTGGTTATGGTTTGGTTTCGGATTCGCTAGATGTTGGATTCTCAGAACCACTCGTTGCTGGCGCAGTCTGAGTTTCGTTAGATGTTGGATTTTCAGAACCACTGGTTGCTGGTACACTTTGAGTCTCGCCAGTTGTGGGATTCTCGGAACCACTGGTTGATGGTACACTTTGAGTTTCTCCAGTTGTGGGAGAATTTTCAACGCCACCCGGAGGGGGCAAACTATCCGTTCCTTGTGCTCCATTCGGCGCTTCTGTGCCAGTAGTTCCGGTTGGTGCGTTACCAGGCTGTGTCTGTGTTTCTTCTGGAGAGTTTCCCCCACCAGCGCAGGCTCCCATGAATAATGCCAGCCCTAACACCAGCGAGAAAGCGGTAAACTTCCGTCTCACAATGATACCTCCTAAAATTTTCCCATTTTTCTACACGGAAGGTGGACTGCTAGCTCCCTGAGTTGAGTGAATGACTGTCACACCTTTGTTGTTTGTTGGCTCTTTACTAGACCTTAAGCGCAAAAAGTAAAAAACTCGATAATTTGGTTCGTTTTTTTCCAAATCCACTCATCACCTGCTACGAAAATTCTCTACCGTAGTAGTCAAGAACCCCACTTGATTAAAAAAATACAAGTGGGGCTTGAGAAGAACAGTTCTCAAGGGTAACTCTTGTCTACCACATGAGATAAATGCAGGCACGAACTTACGAACGTTTCCCTAATTCGTACTAATTTCAAACTCTCTGTTTAAGAGTGCTTGTGGAAAGGACATCCTGCATTTATTGGTGGTAAGGGACATACAACTTGTTTTTCAAGGATTATCTCCATGCCAAACATTAGAGTTCCCGTACAAAATCCCGATGGGAGTCCAGCTATGCCAACAAAAAGTAGTCGAGCTAGACGCTGGATCAAACAAGGCAAAGCTATACCTATTCGTAACGATTTAGAAGTTTACGGAGTGCGTTTATTATCCGAACCATCAGGTCGTGTCACTCAAGACATCGCACTCGGCATCGATCCGGGAAAACTTTTTGCCGGAATTGGCGTACAGAGCGCTAAAGCCACACTGTTCAAGGCTCACCTACAACTGCCGTTTAAGTCTCTCACCAAAAAGATGACGGCAAGACGAATACTGCGGAGAGCCAGAAGGGGAAGGCGCATTAACCGCAAACTTCCTTATAGCCAGCGCTGTCATCGGCAAAAACGCTTTGACAATCGCAGGCAGAAAAAGCTTGTTCCCAGTATTCGAGCTAACCAGCAGATGGAATTACGAGTAGTCAGAGAACTGCTCAAACTCTACCCCATTTCTTATATTGTCTACGAACGGATTAAAGCAAAGGGCACGAAGAGCTTCTCCCCTGCACCAGTGGGGATTCCTTGCCGAAGACTGTTGAATTCATTACGGTAGAAAGCGTACTTAATGCGTACTATTTCAGAAGCGATTGTCATTGCCTTCCAGTCGTACCAGGCTGGTAACCTATCTCAGGCCCAATTGATTTGTCACCAAATTCTTCAACAGCAACCTGATTCTACTGAAGCTCTAGATATGCTGGGTATGATTGCTCACCAACTCGGCAAGCTGGAAGAAGCAGTGACTTACTATCAGCGGCTGATCGCTCTCATGCCAGACTATGCTGAGGCTTACTATCGCCTAGGTTCCGCTCTACATTCCTTAGGTCAGCTTCCAGATGCGATCGCACATTACCAGAAGGCTCTAGACCTTAACCCGAATTATAGTGATGTCCATTACGAGTTAGGAATTGCTTTCCAAGAACAAGATAATCTTGATGCAGCCATCCAACACTATCAGCAGGCTATTACTCTCAATCCCAACGATGCTGAGGCTCGTGGTAACTTAGCGAATGCTTTCTTAGAGCAGGGCCAAATTGAGGCAGCCATTGCCCATTACCAACAGATACTCGTCCTGATGCCAAACGCCCCAGGAATCTACTACAACCTGGGCAACGCTTATATGCTGCAATCCCAATGGGAAGCGGCAATTACTTGCTTTCGCTGGACTCTCGCTCTCGATCCTAACTATGGAGATGCCTATCTCCAGCTCAGCAAAGCGCTGCACATCTCGAACAAGCTAGAAGAAGCCATTTTCTACTACCAGCAAGCCATTTTCTTCAAGCCCGATTCTCCTGATGTTTACTACAACCTGGGCAAAGCGCTTCTGAAACAAAGCAAGAGAGAGGAAGCCATTACCCGCTATCAAAAAGCTATAGCTCTCAATCCAGATTTCCTGGGTGCTTTACTTGAACTCGGCTGTATTCTCCTTCAATCCACTCGGTTTGAAGAAGCAACAGCTTACTTGCAACAGGCTCTTGCTCTCAATTCAGATAACCCTGATATCCTCTACAACCTGGGACTGGCTCTTGCCAATCAAAGTCAAGTCAACGAGGCAATTGACTGCTTCCAAAAAGCATTACAGGTAAAACCCGATTTTCTGGAAGCTTACTGGCAGAGTCAGCTCATTCTACCGATTCTGTATGATACTCAAGAGCAGATTCCAATTTGGCGTCAGCGCTTTTGCCGAGAACTCAACCGCTTGATTCAACACACTAGCTTAGATACAGCGATTGACAGAAAACGTGCTTTGGAGCGATTGACAAAAACGTCCTTCACCTTCTACTTGAACTATCAAGGTTTTAATGATCGCGGCATACAGCAAAAGTATGGAAACTTTGTCCATCAAATAGTAGCTGCCCACTATCCTCAATGGAATCAACCTCTGTCTTTCCCCTCACTGAGTAACGGGGGTAAAATTCGTGTTGGCTACCTCTCTACCCATTTCCGAGGGCAGACTGTCGCTAAGTTAACCTTAGGCTGGCTCAAACACTGCGATCGACAACAGTTTGAAATTTATTGCTATCAGATTGGTGAAAAAGCCGATTTTGTCACCGAACAGTTCCGCTCTGCTAGTGATAGCTTCTATCATATCTTTGGAAATCTGGAGGACATTTGCCAGCAAATTATTGCTGATAATCTTCATATCCTAGTTTTTACAGATATTGGGATGGATGCCCGAATAACCCCTATAGCTGGGTTAAGACTAGCTCCGGTGCAATGTATGGCTTGGGGACATCCGATTACTTCTGGTTTACCCACGATTGATTACTTTTTGTCGAGTGATTTAATGGAACCAGAAAATGCTGAAACTCACTATTGTGAGCAGTTGGTTCGTCTACCTAATATCAGTATTTGCTATGAAAAGCCTGCGATTCCCGAACCGATGAAAACCCGTTCAGACTTTCATCTTCGCGAGGATGCTGTCATCTATCTTTCTTGCCAATCTTTATTTAAATATCTACCTCAGTTCGATCACATCTTTGCCCAAATTGCTCAACGGGTTCCTCAGGCTCAATTTGCTTTCATTAGTTCTCATGCCAATCCGATTACCGCGAAATTCCAAGCTAGGCTCCAGCGTGCTTTTGCTCTATTTGGTTTAAATAGTGAAGATTACTGTGTGATTGTACCTAGACTGGATTGGATGAGTTACCTCAACCTCAATTTAGTTTCAAATATTTTTCTGGATACCTTCAGTTGGTCTGGGGGGAATACAACTTTAGAAGCGATTGCCTGTGGTTTACCGGTGGTGACTTGTCCGGGAGAATTCATGCGTTCTCGCCACGCTTATGGAATTTTGAAGATGATGGGAGTGACAGAAACGATCGCGCAAAATGAGGCGGAGTATATTGAGATTGCTGTACGACTGGGTTTAGATACTCACTGGCGTCAGGAGATAGTGCGAAAAATGTGCGATCGCCATAGCTGGCTTTATGAGGACAGAAGTTGCTTGACGGCCTTAGAATCCTTCTACAAAAAGGTAGTGCTAGAGCCACGTAAAACAGCTCTTTCCCAAAATATCACGGTAGAATAAGACGCTCAGGAAGACCAGTTGCGGCGCAGGTTGAAGAAGCCTTCCAAGCAGTTTTGCAAGGTTTTGTTGCGGTTTCGGCGCTGCTGCTGCCACTCTAAAGCGGTTTTGTGGAGGATTTCTGAAAAAGTTGGGGAGACGTGGGGTAAATCCGCGAGCGCCTTTACCTTAATCTTCTGCCGAATCGAAAGTGCGATCGCTCCAATCACTTCGCTAGCATCTGGCCCAACTATCGATGCACCTAAAATTTCCCCATTCTGACGCCCAACGATTTTACAAAAACCCGTTGTTTCTCCCGTCAACTGAGCTTTGAAAAGCGTTTTGAAATATTGCCGCACAACAAAGACATCCTTACCATAGCGCTGTCTGGCTTGTGCTTCTGTTAGACCCACTCGCGCTAATTGGGGGTCACAAAAAATTGCCCAAGGAATTGGGCGATAGTCAACCTTAAACCACGGAAAAAACAGCGCATTCTGGAGGGCAATACTGGCTTCATACTGAGCAATATGAGCGAACTGGTAGCCCCCAATTACATCTCCACAAGCATAAATGCGAGGATTAGTGGTTTGCAGCTTGTCGTCGAGTTCAAGTCCCTGTGAGCTGTATTTAACTCCCACACCTTCTAAATTTAAGGCTTCAACATTCGGCTGGTGTCCTGTAGCTAGCAGAATTTTATCCGCTTCAAGGGCGTGATTTCCGGCTTGAACCCAGGTTTTATCCTCAATCCGCCTCACTTGGGTAACTGGACTTGCTGTGAGAACGCCAATCCCCTCAGCCTCCAACTGAGCTTGCACTAGTCCTTGCGCCTCCAGGTCTTCTGTCGGTAAAAGTTGGGAAGTATTGGTAACGAGAGTAACTTCACAGTTTAGCCGCGCTAAGGTCTGAGCAATCTCAATGCTAAGAGGACTACCCCCAATAACCACCCACTTCCCCTGCAATGTTTGAACAAAATCTGGCTGGCAAATCTCTGCTGGCGTCAAGTAATTAATCGCTTGTAACCCATCAATATCGGGTATAGCTGGGTGAGAACCAGTGGCAATTAAATAGGCACGCGATCGGAGACGGCGGTTGCTGACGACAAATCCCAGGTGAGGGCGTCGGCAAAATTCACCCGCCTCGGTAATCACATCAATGCCTAAAGACCCTAAAATAGCAGGAGAATTTTGTTCTGAGCAGGTATCAGCGACGGCTTGTGCCCACTCCATTGCTTCAGATAATTGTACAGCGGGAAATAGCCGTTGTTCTGTTGAATCAGCCGTTGAATAGTGAATTCCAAATTGAGGGAAATTACGAACCTGTTGAGCAATACGCCCAATTTGAGTGAGTGCAGATGTGTAGATATCACCCGAAGAGAGCCAGTTTGTCTTGAACTGGGGAGGTTCTACTAGGGCAACACGAGCATTCAAACGGGCGGCTGTCAGGGCGGCATAGGTACCGGCCCTGCTGCCTCCAATGACGATGAGGTCGTATTCAACGGTCATTATTCAAGGAGTTGAAGGTTGAAGGTTGAAGGTTTGAAGGTTGAAGGTTTGAAGGTTGAAGGTTGAAGGTTGAAGGTTGAAGGTTGAAGGTTGAAGGTTGGGAAGACAACTAACCTGCTATGTTAACCTTCAACTTTGGAGAATGGCGTCTAGAGCTTTTAGCAAGCGCTGATTGTCTGTTTGTGTACGGACAGCAACTCGGAAGAAGCGATCGCCTAATTCGGGAAAGCTCAGGCAGTCACGGATTAAAATCTGGCTGTGCTTGAGCAGTTTTTCCTGCAGCTGTGAACTGGGTTGTTCAGATTGCACTAATAAAAAGTTAGCGGCACTCTCGTAGGGCTGCAGCCCTGGTAACGAGGCTAAACCCTGAAACAGTTGCGGTCGCGCTTTTGCTAACCAGTCCCAAGTTTTTTCTTGAAACGCTCTATCTTGAACAACAGCAACACCAGCGGCAGCGGCTAAGACGTTGATCGGCCAGGGGTCGCGCCACTGCTGCCAGCGCCGCAGTCGGTCAGGGTGAGCGACGCAATAACCCAAGCGTAAACCAGGAAGGCTGTAAAACTTGGTGAGCGATCGCAAAATCACCAAATTTGGGTAATCCTGAACTACACTAATCAGGCTTTGTTCCTGGGTAGGGGGTAGAAAATCCATAAAGGCTTCATCTACCACAACCAGAGCAAATTGCTCCAAGTAAGGCAAAATTATCTCTCGGCCTAACAACTGACCCGTAGGATTGTGCGGATTATTCAGTAGCAGACCGAGAGTTTTAGGTTGCAGGTTAGAAAGATGCAGGTTAAGAGGTTGAGGGTTGTTGTCTAAACCTTCAACTTGGGCTGTCCTCCACTGCGCTAACAACTTTCCAACGTTCAATTCTTGAGAACTTTCAACGTTCAACTCTATCGGGTGCTCTGTGATCTTGGCATCAAAGGCTCTAAGGGCGCGTTGGTAGTCGCTAAAGGCTGGTGTGACTAACCACGTTTCCTCCAGTTGTGCTAACTCCCTTGCCGCCCAAGTAAGGAGTTCCGCTGAGCCGTTACCGGGAAGAATCCAGTCAGGCGTGAGAGTCGGGTGTATTTGACTCAAAGACGCCCGTAACTGGTCATAATTGGGGTCTGGATAGGCGACGAGGTTTTTCAGCTCTTGCTCAATTGCCGCGATCGCGCTTTTTGGTGGCCCTAAGGGGTTGATACTGGCTGAAAAATCAAGAATGAAAGAAGGGGAACAGCCTGCCAGTGCCGCTGCCCAGGCTAAATTTCCCCCGTGAGTCGGTCGGTTCAAGGATGGGTTCCGTTTAAGTCATCAGTTGTTACTTATCACTGGGCGCAACTTTTTCCTTAAACAGCTTACCTGCAGAAAAAGCAGGAACCTTTGTTGCGGGGATTTCCATTTTGTCACCAGTTTTGGGATTGCGACCCTCACGAGCTTTGCGCTCCCGCGACTCAAAAGAGCCAAAACCCACCAAAGTGACTTTGTCCCCTTCGGAGACGGCCTCCATAATCGCTTCGAGTGCCGCAGATAATACTGCATCTGCCTGTTTTTTGGTTACTTTCGCGTTTTCCGCCACTTTATCAACTAATTCGCCCTTATTCATTCGGATTCTCCTTTTTGTTTGTATTAGAGGTCAACTATCGCACTCAAATCTCAAGTTCGAGATTTAGAGGCATGACCTTAGTTGCGGGGGCTTTCAATTCAAAATCGCTGCAACCCCCGCAGGCTCGAAGTTTCACTGCATTATTCTAAAGTCTACGCTGCTGATATGGATCGATGAAACCTTTAAGTTATGTGGATTTCAGGATATTTGAGGCAATTTTCAACCTTCTATTGGTTTCACAGCGACCAAATTCCTCCCAAAACATATCTGCTACTACCCTAAATATAGGGCAACCTGTATACATTACTCCTATAGGTAGTGTTTAAGGTGCAATGAGAGTGTAAATCTCAGCTTTTTTAGAATTTTTTGCCGCTCCTATTCCAAATTCCCCAATTTCTGGACATCTTGAGTCCCAAAAGCCGGAAATTTTCTAAGCGCTTAGGAGAATCAATCCCCACGCTGAGGAGAGCTGAGCGTGGGGATTATGTCATAAAGCGAGCGGGCGATCGTTTTTTCCACCCTGGAAAGGTGTGGACTTCGCGATCGCCTTTTTTTGTGAGGAAAGGAACGTTTACTGTTTTCCACGGTATTTGCAACACATCTAAAGTCTTGCTCCCCTTTTTAGATCCCCCCCCTTTTTAAGGGGGGTGTCAGAGGATGCTACGCTTTTTGTTCTCCGGGGGCTGGGGGGAGCTGAATGTGTAGCTCTTTCCAAAGGAAATTGGTATGATTTCTGGCTCAGTCCCTACTGAGCAATGCCCTTAAGGGGAAACACCTTGCTGCTGCAAGATTTGACGCGCATCCCGTCCTGGCGTATAGCTATAGCCAAACGAAGAACCCGCCGAATCATCAATAATTTGAGGAGTCAGCAGTACAATCACCTCTTGTCGCTGATTGGAGCGTTCGGTGCTTCTAAACAGGGCACCCAAAATTGGAATGTCGCCTAAAATCGGCACCTTTCTGACTGTGGTTCGGTCTGCTTCCTGAATGATGCCACTGAGGATAAGGGTTTGACTGTCTCGGAGGCGAATTTGCCCGGAGTATAACTGCCGTTGGTTGACTAACGTAATTTGACCTTGGGGAGTATTTTGTGCCCCAGCAATGGCAGAGACAGTTGGATTGACTGCCAGAGTAATAAAGCCGTTGTCATCAATTCTCTGTACATTAATTTGCAGGATTAAGCCTGCATTTTTAATGATGGGTTCTTGTACCTGAGTCGTCAGGTTGGTCGTAGGATCGGTTTGGGTTTGTAAAC